>JBIKKU010000013.1:0-21075 GCA_044360245.1 Flavobacteriales bacterium
CGGCGGCAATGGTATAAACTGGTTTCATGGTTTGGGTTATTTCGGGTTCTGGGTTTTGTTTGGATCTGGTAAGTTGTTGTTGATTTTGTCGAGTGCAATTTTCGCGCTCAACAAGGTAAACACGGCATTGATGTAATTCCCTTGCTGTTGCAAATACTGGTTTTGCGTTTGGGTTAAATCCAAACTCGAGGCAATACCTTGTTTGTATTTCACCAAGGTTTTGTTCTGAATGCTTTCGGCAAGTGCTAAAGATTCTTTTTGCAATTGGTATCCATCCAAAGCGGTTTGATAATCGTTGCGCGCCATGAAGGCCTGAAGTTTTAATCCTTGCTCAAGTTCCTGAAGCGAGAGTTGCGAATTTTCGTAAGTCACACGCATTTGCTGCACTTTATTGTGACGCATACCTGAACTGAAAATCGGAATGCTCAATTGCACACCCCACAATGTTGCGGGATACCAAGGCTTATCGGCAAAGAAATCGAAATCGTTGCGCATGGCCTGATATTGCTGCGTAAAGAAAGCATTGAGCGATGGGTAAAATTTCATTTGTTCATTTTTCATGTTCAAACGATTCAATTCAACTTGTTCGGTCATCATGAGGTAATTCACATTGTTCTGCGCATTGAAAGTATCGGCAACAGGTTCGAGCGATACACCTGAAATCATGCTTTCAACACTTTCAGAAAGCGTAAGTGCTTCTTCGAGTTTCATTCCCATTTGCAGTTTCAAACTCATGTATGCCGCATCACGCATGTTTTTGGCGCGATTCACCGCATTGCGCATATTGCTCAGGGTAAGGTTCAACTGGTCGACATCTTGCGATTCGATTAATCCGTTGTCGAGATACGCTTTGGTTTCTTTGTAAAGTTTTTCGATGACCGTCATAGTCGATTCCAAAGTCTTTACATTTTCATCGGCGACAATAGCCGTGTAATATGCTTTTGCTACTTCTGCAATCACATCTTGTTCTTTCCCTTCCAATTGCAAACGCGAAAGGTTGGCAAGATTGCGCGTGGCCTGCAAGCCTACGAGGTAACTTCCGTCGAACAACAATTGCGATGCATTAAGCGTTCCGGTCACATTAAAGTCGGTACCGAATCTTAATCCCACCAACTGATCGGCCGGTGCATTGGGATTGAATGCATTTGCCGGAATTACGGTAGTCGGAAGATTGATGTAATTCGTGAATTGTCCGCTGGCGCTGATTTGCGGTAATCCAATGGCTAAAACTTCACGGATTTTCATTTCCGATTTTTCTACTTCTCCTTGCGTGTTGAGGAGACCGTAGTTGTTCTTGATACCGTAAGTGATGGCATCACCCAGGGTGAATGATTGTTGTGCCATACCCGCCAATGGCAGGAAGAACAGGAGCATCAACAATTTTTGAATTGACTTCATGGTTAGATGGTTATGTGTTCGTTCTTTAGTTTTTCGGTTAAATAGGTCAAGCCTTTGTCGCTGGCAATGCCTTTGATATGGTAGCGTACTGCTTCCCAATACACTTCGCCAAAATTGAATTGTGTAGGCGGAAAAATTTCACCATCGAAAATCATGTCCACACGCGAAACATAAATGCGTGCAATGATTTCTGCATTGAGGTTACTTCGGTACAAACCTTCTTTGATGCCTCTTTTCAGGTTTTCCATTACTGTCGTCAGGACAAATGTTTTTTTGTGCTGATTGAACATTTCCCAGGCTTCCGGATAATATTTTTCCAAATCGAAATGCACCGAAGGATGAATTTCCTTGATGCGCTGACCAACGGTTTCGGTAATGAGAATCATTTCTTCAATGGCATTCGAAGATTTGGCAATTACCGTTTGCATGCTTTGTTTATCGTGCTCCAATTCCATTTTGAGCACCTTCATCACCAGGTCGGGTTTATCGACCACAAATTTGTAGAGGGTCTTTTTCGATATCTTCAATTCTTTGGCGATATCGTCCATCGTCACACTGCGAATGCCGTAACGCAAAAAGATCTTGCGCGCACTTTCCAGGATATCGGATTCTTTTTCTTCCATGTACTTTTAGTTTCGGTCGACAAATGTATATACAAGAACACTCCGGAAACAAATTATTACCAAAAATGTTTCCGTTGTTTTTTCAGTTTCCCGTAAAGTGTTGTTTTTCAATGGTTTAATTTTTTGCCTCGACCGACTTCACTCCATCGGACGTATGAGAAGGGGAAATATTTTAGGACTTCTTCAAAAAAATGAGTCCGGTCCGGCAATCCCATCAGGGCTGAAAAATGATTTACTTTGCGCTTTCAAAAATCGACATACCGTGAAACGCACTCGTATCAAAGAATTGCTGACAACAGCTCCACAAGGACAAACCGTTTTGGTGAAAGGTTGGGTAAAAACTTTTCGCAACAACCAGTTTCTTTCCATCAATGATGGGTCCACTTTGAACAACATTCAAGCTGTAGTTGATTTTGAAAACACACCCGAAACAGAACTCAAAAGATTAACCACAGGATCTTCGGTGGCCATAACCGGAACACTCATTGCCTCACAAGGAAAAGGACAAAGCGTTGAAATTAAAGTCACGTCTTTTGAAGTTCTTGGCGACAGCGATGCAGAAAAATTTCCGCTTCAACCTAAAAAACACTCGCTCGAATTTTTGCGTGAGATCGCCCATTTGCGTTTTCGCACCAATACCTTTTCTGCTGTATTCCGCGTGCGTCATGCCCTTGCTTATGCGATTCATAAATTCTTTCACGAAAAAGGATTTGTGTATTTACATACGCCGGTCATTACCGCATCCGATGCCGAAGGTGCAGGAGAAATGTTTCGCGTGAGTACACTCGATCCGAAAAACCCGCCATTAACGGAAAGCGGTGAAGTAGATTACACGCAAGATTTTTTCGGAAGACAAGCCAACTTAACGGTTTCCGGACAATTGGAAGCTGAGTTAGGTGCCATGGCATTGAGCGATGTGTACACCTTTGGTCCAACCTTCCGCGCCGAAAATTCCAACACTACGCGTCACCTTGCCGAGTTTTGGATGATTGAACCCGAAGTCGCATTCAACGACCTCAACGACAACATGGATTTGGCAGAAGAGCTGTTGAAATACGTGATTCGTTTTGCATTGGAAACCTGCGCCGAAGACATTGAATTTTTGCGCACGCGTTTGTTGGAAGAAGAAAAAAACAAACCACAAAACGAACGCTCCGAAATGGATTTGTTGCAGAAATTGCAATTCTGTTTGGACAACCATTTCGAACGCCTCACCTACACCGAAGCGATCGATATTCTGATGAATTCTCCGCAAAACAAAAAGAAGAAATTTCAATACGAAGTCACCGGTTGGGGAACCGATTTGCAAAGCGAACACGAGCGTTACCTGGTAGAAAAACATTTTAAAAAACCTGTTATCCTAACCGATTACCCCAAACACATCAAAGCCTTTTACATGCGTTTGAACGAAGACCAAAAAACCGTTCGCGCCATGGATATTCTCTTTCCGGGTATTGGTGAAATTGTGGGTGGTTCGCAACGTGAAGAACGTTTGGACATTCTTGAAATGCGCATGAAGGAAATGCATATTCCGCTGGAAGAAATGTATTGGTACCTCGACACACGCCGTTTCGGAACCGTTCCGCATGCCGGATTCGGACTAGGTTTTGAGCGTTTGGTATTGTTCGTTACGGGCATGACCAACATCCGCGATGTCATTCCTTTCCCACGCACGCCTAAGAACTGCGAGTTTTAAGCGAGCCGAAAGCATCCGACTCTTTTCCCGCACATCGTCTACATGCCATTGGCCATCATTTGTCCGATTTGCATCGCCTTTGGTCTAAATTTCATCAGGATTTAACATTTTACCCCGTAGAAGTACCTAATGGAACTGTATATTTGTTGTCGAGAGATCTTATGAAGAACATTCTACTTGCCGTACTTGCCCTGGGCTTGTGGTCTACCGCTTTTTACGTTTCGCGTGTAGAACAACCCATGACTTCGCCTTCTCCCTCTTCTGAAAGTGGTGTTTCACTTGCTGAAGAAAAACTCCATCCCTCCGCATCAGCATCCCTTTCTTCAGCTTCACGCACCAACGCCCGTTGATGCCTGCTTTCTGCTGAATTCCAACGTGCATACCGTCTTTTTTGCTTATTTTGCAGCACTATGCTCAAGCAATCCCTACAGCAGAAGCTTCTGCAGAAACTGTCTCCTCAGCAAATCCAGCTGATGAAACTCCTGCAGGTTCCCACCGCGGAACTGGAGCAGCGTATCAAAGAAGAAGTGGAGATCAATCCCGCGCTCGAAGAAGGAGAAAGTGATGAAGACCGCAACGAACGTGAAGAAGAATACGGCACGGAAGATGACTTCAACAACGACGACAACAGCGATTCCCGCAACGATTTCGACATCAACGATTACCTCGATGATGACATGCCGGCTTACAAGACACAAGTGAGCAACAAAGGATCGGACGACGACGAAAAATTTGTTCCCATTGCATCCGGCGATAGCTTTCAGGAAAGTCTGATTGCACAAATCAACCTTCGTTTATTGAACGAAAAGCAAAAACAAATTGCCATTTACATCATTGGAAACCTCGATGATTCGGGCTATTTGCGCAGGGAAACCGAAAACATCGTAGACGACCTCGCTTTCTCGCTCAACATCTCTTCCTCGCTCGAAGAAGTGGAAGCTGTTTTGCACATCATTCAGGAACTCGATCCTCCCGGTGTTGGTTCGCGCACTTTGCAAGAGTGTTTGCTCATTCAATTGAAGCGTAAAGAAATCGACAGCATTGCACAAGAGCACGCTATCGACATCATTGAAAACAATTTCGAAGAATTTACACGCAAGCACTACGATAAAATTCAGAAGCGTCTCGACCTCAACGACGAAGAACTCAAAGAGGCCATTGATGAAATCATTCACCTGAATCCGAAACCAGGAAATTCGGGTAAAGACAGTTCACGCGGCAGCATGCAACACATCATTCCCGATTTTCTTTTACAGGAAGAAAACGGAAAACTGGAATTGAGCCTCAATGCCCGTAACGCCCCGCAATTGCGCATTTCCAAAGATTACGAAGAAATGTTGCGCGCATATGCGGAAAATAAAAACGACAAAAAAAACAAAGACGCCGTTCAATTTGTACGTCAGAAAATTGATGCAGCAAAATGGTTCATCGATGCCATTCGTCAACGTCAGCAAACCCTGCTCATGGTGATGAACACCATCATGGAATACCAACGCGAATACTTTATCAGCGGTGATGAAACCAAACTGAAACCGATGATTTTAAAAGACATTGCCGATGTGGTAGGCATGGACATTTCCACCGTTTCGCGCGTGGCCAACAGCAAATACGTACAAACCCATTTTGGAACGTACTTGCTCAAAACCTTTTTCTCCGAATCGCTTTCTACCGACAGCGGCGAAGAAGTGAGTACACGCGAGGTGAAAAAAATACTCGAAGAAAGCATCGGAGGCGAAAACAAACGCAAACCTTTAACCGACGATGAATTGGCGGCATTGCTCAAAGAAAAAGGATACAACATTGCCCGACGCACTGTTGCCAAATACCGCGAACAACTGAACATTCCCGTTGCACGTTTGCGCAAGGAACTCTGATATGGCGCCAAGGATTTTGTCCATTTTACTGCACCCGATCTTCATGCCTACATTCATGTTGTTTCTGGTGTTTCAGTCCGACTCGCACCTGGCCAACAACTTCAATCCCGAAGTGAAACGTTTGCTCTACATCTTTTCGGTGGTGCTCACCATTGTAATGCCTTCCATTTCCATTTTCATCCTGTACCGCAACCGCATGATTTCTTCCTTGCAATTGCCCAACCGCGATGAACGCAGAACGCCTTACATCATTACCCTGTTTTATTACGCTTTGTTTTATTACCTATTGCGACAGATTCCCAACATGCCGGGATTGTTGCTCTCGCTCCTGCTTGGGGCGATTCTTACGGTACTCATCGTGTTTTTCATCAATCTGCGTTACAAAATCAGCGCCCATGCAGCGGGAATGGCGGGTGTCACCGGTATGTACCTGGCCATGGCCTCCACTTCATTGATGATCCCCGAAATGGGTACCATCATTGCCCTTATCCTGTTGTCGGGTATTGTTGGAGCTGCACGTTTAGGCGCAAATGCCCACCAACCGGGCGAAGTGTACCTGGGCTCCATCCTCGGATTCTGCATTGGCTATGCCACCATCAGCCTGAAATTGTGGATCTGAGATTTTTTTTCGCCCTGTTTTTGCGGTTTTCAGTTTTTAATTATATTTGCCGTCCCAATAAAACGGGAAACATATTCCTCCTTAGCTCAGTTGGTTAGAGCATCTGACTGTTAATCAGAGGGTCTCAGGTTCAAGTCCTGAAGGAGGAGCAAGAAAAGCGAGTCAGATTACTGATTCGCTTTTTTATATTAGGCCCTCAGGTTCTCCCGAAGCATCGGGACTGAAGGAGGAGCAAGAAAGAGTCAGATCCCTGATTCGCTTTTTTTATTTTAGGTTCTCAGGTTCTCCCGAAGCATCGGGACTGAAGGAGGAGCAAGAAAGAGTCAGATTCTTGATTCGCTTTTTTATTTTAGGGACTCAGGTTCTCCCGAAGCATCGGGACTGAAGGAGGAGGAGGAAACAATAGCCAAACCAAACCTTTTTTTATGATGTATTATGTATACATATTATACAGCGAGGACTCGGACCGCTATTATATCGGGCACTCCAATGACCCATGGAATCGCTTGAATCAACATTTAGAAAATGAGGGAAAAACATATACGGGTAAACACTCCAATTGGAAATTAAAGGCTGTTTTTGCCGTTTCGGAAAAACGTCAGGACGCTTTAAAAATGGAACGCTTCATAAAGAGCCAAAAGAGCAGGAAGTTTATTGAAAAACTACTGGACGAGGCATTTATTCCGGAAGGGAAAATAGCTCAGTTGCTTAGAGTCCCGCACCTGCGGGATTAATCAGAGGGTCTCAGGTTCTCCCGAAACTTCGGGACTGAAGGAGGAGCAAGTAAAGCCATCAGTATCTGATGGCTTTTTTATTTTAAGGCCCTCAGGTTCTCCCGAAGCATCGGGACTGAAGGAGGAGCAAGAAAGAGTCAGACTACTGATTCGCTTTTTTATTTTAGGCCATTCATAAGGGCTAACTGTTATCATCTGAAAATCGTCTTTAAAAAAACTAGCAGATATTTCTATTTAGAAAATCGGAAACGATTACAATGCTCGTTTAAATCATGACGAAGAACTAAACACCACACTTAAACCAAAGTGACCATTAATAGTCTGAAAGCTGAGGCAGATGGATTGAATGGGTAAAGATTAAGTTTAGTAAATTGGTGAGAGGTTGTTTTTGGTATGAGTAGGAATTAATGGATGAAAATATCATACATATTGAATAGTTAGCGGTAAGGCAAGCAGACCGCTTCACATTAAGGCAGACAAATAAATTGAAGCTATAACAACTCAAACAAATAACAAACCAAAATGAAAAAGCTATTTATCATTTTTGCACTAACGTTGATAGTTCAGCAAAGCGTATTTGCGCAATGCAATGTTGGTTCATATACCGTTATAGGCAACCAGACTATTACAGGCAGTTGCAAAATAACAGGCGACCTTACGCTGCCAAACGGGACAACACTTAATGTTGACCTCACGGGTGCGACTGCCGACACCTTTGTAGTTCGAGGTAACATTTTATTGCAAGGAAACGCTGTGCTATGGGTGCATTCCACCATTGGTTCAACAAACGACCAATTTATTGTATCAAATAATACCAACAATCAACGAACAATTACGACCCAAAATACCAGTAAGATACAACTTGAACACGTTGAGTTCAGAACACAGGAAGGTAATCTCACTGGGGCATCCAGCATCTATATGAATTATAATGCAGAAGATAGTTCTATATTTTATGTGAATAAAAGTTGGTTAAACAATCAAACTGCGTGGCTATTATTTAATATGAAGAATAAAGCAACGTTAATTGGTTATGAACCCAATCATGTGCCAACCGAAATGTACTTGGAAGATTCTGTTCAGGTAGAACTACATGGTGCCAATACAAATACAGGTATTTGGTTAAATTGTCAAGGTATAACCGATACGCTTAATTTGCCACCCAATCAAACTATGCCTTTTACATGGAAAATTGGCAGAGGAGTTGGAGGTTTCGCTTCACCTTGGTATCTTGAAATGGATACAGTTCTATCAGGAGTTGGTGTACAAATTTTTCCTTCTACAAAATTAACTATTAATGGAGCTGGTTTTCCAAATACAGGGGAATTGAAAGTAGCGATGATGTTTGCAAATAACACTGAAACCATCACTAACCTGACTGTTGGGCTGCAAAACACAACGGTAATGAATGGCCCAAATGGCAAGGTTACACTAAACAATGTTAATTTGGGCCCGATAGCGTGGCAATTGTATGCTCTAATGAATGAAAATCTTACCATCATAAACTCAGTTGTAAATGAGATTGGTATAGCAGGTCCAAGTCAAGTTATAGTGGAAAGTTCTTTACTTCAACTTGCGGTGTTGGCTGCTGTTGGCATTGGAGGTAGCACTATGACAATAAACAACTCCGAAATATGGAACCAAGAAATTACAGCTACTAATAGCAGCGATGTTGTCCTTAATAATTGCAGCGTATACGGCAGTATGTTTAGTACGAGCGATGGACTCTCTAACATTACAGTAAATGGTGGATGTTTTTTTGCAAATCCGACAGGGTGCACACAAGCCACGATGGTTAATGTTACTACAGGACAGCCTTATTGTAATCCATTTATACCACCTGGTTTTCCTCAAAATTTAACGCCTACCACAGTAACGTTCGTTGGTGTGAATAGTAATTGTATAACAGGAATAAATGAAACAGAAAATATTAGAGATGTGACAATTTTTCCAAACCCTGCAAAAAATTCGGTTCAAGTAAATCTACCATACCCCAATCAAAAATTTTCCATTGAAGTATACTCTCCACTTGGACAACTACTCGTAAACACAACCGACAAAACAATTATTGACATTGTAAATTTTACAAGCGGTATTTACATATTGACACTAAGACAAGAAAACTACATTTGGACAACTAAATTAGTGAAAGAATAATGCCCTAACCGCTAACAGCACCTACAAGAAATTGGCGGTTCAGTGGTTAAATAAAGCTCTGGGCTTCGTGTCAAGTTCAGTGCTGGCAGACAGTTTACGTCTCCGAAATCGCCAACTACTTGTAGCTGCAAAACATTATAGCCAATTTTAAGACGACACAAAGAAGTGACAAACAAAATAACCAATATCACAAGACGAAATATTTTTGACTTCATTCAAGCAGAAGGAATTTGGTGGTCAGGACGCATGACTGAGACAGATTTTCTATCTCGACTTTTTGACTTGGAACGAATGGAGTCTTATGATAGTCGTTTTAAAAATGCAGCAGGTGACATTTGGCAACATAGAGTAAATAACCCAAACGACTGGGAAGATAACTGGATTTTTGGGGACAGTAGGTTTAATTTTCTTCATTGTGATGACTCAATATTTTTGAATTTTCTATGTGAAATGATTCATCCTTTGGTGAGAGTTGATTCCTCAGAAGTGAACAAGCTACTTCAAATATTTAATGACAATTTGAGCAATGACCGTTTTGAGATTGTTGAAAAGTCTAAAATTTCTGGTAAGCCATTGTTTATTGGAAGACTCAAAATTTCCGGCAGTGAAACTATTGCAAAAAAAGGAGAAGCCTTAAAGCAAATACTTAATGCTGAATATGTGACGCAGCAAATAAACTTAATGGAGGTTTCAATAGAGAACGCCCCTCATGTTTCTATCGGGATAGCAAAAGAGCTGATTGAAACTTGCTGCAAGTCCATCTTCGATGAAAGGAAGGAAACTTGTGATAAGAATTGGGACTTACCTCGATTAATGAAAGAGACAACAAAGTTACTAAAACTCACCCCTGACGACATTCCTAATGAAGCCAAAGCTGCCACTTCAATTAAACAAATATTAGGAAGTTTATCCTCTGTTGTTCAAGGAATTTCTGAAATAAGAAATGAATATGGTAGTGGCCACGGTAAAGACGGAAAATTTAAAGGACTTCAACCAAGACATGCAAAATTAGCCGTTGGAGCAGCTTCGACACTCGCAATATATTTACTTGAGACACATCAAATGAAGAAATAAAAACTGGCTATGACACTCAAGTATGACATAATTTATAAAAATGACATTCAAGACAAACATCGCTCTGTCTTCGGAGACCTTTTGAAACTGCAGGGAAAAGTGAAGGGAGATTTATTAACGAAGGCTGACCGTTGCAAGTTTATCTGTATTGTCTCATTAGACGAAGAACCAATAGCTATTGGTGGTATAAAACCAAAGACTAAAGAAGATTTTCATAAAGACAAAGCAGACTTATTGAATTTGGAAAATGCCTTTGAATGGGAACTTGGATACCTCTACACGGACACAAATCACTCAGGAAAGGGAATAGCTTCAAATGTTTCAAGGATATTATTAGAAGAGTTCGGAAAAGGAAACATAATGGCATCAACAGAAATTACAGCAAATCCAGGCATGGTTAAAATACTTGAGAAGTGTGGATTTCGACAATACGGCAAACCTTGGAAAAGCGGTATTCATGAATACTATTTAGGTTTATTTCTCAGGTTTGAATAACAATCGAATTATGTGGCACATTACAGAAAATAGTCTTCCGAATATTCCAGAGCAAATAGGTGTGTATAGATTATATGCATTCCAAACAAATGGCAGTCGAATTTCTATTCAGTGTTTTGCTGGGGTTGACAATTCTGGAATCCTTTCCATTGAACAAACGACTAAACAAAATTTGAAAAAGAGGATATATAATCTGTTAGCGACAATAAGACAAAATGGAAAAACATCAAATCATAGCGGTGCATTAAAATACAAGACTAACGTCATCATAAGGATAACCCTCGCAGAACATTTGCTTTATTTTGATTTCGAAGTTTGCGAAAATCCCTTTGACCGCGAAAAAGAGTTACTTAAGGATTATGCAGCTAAATTTGGAGAAAATCCCCCACTCAATAAATAAAACTGGCTATAACAGCGTGTTGCCTCAATTGGCGGTGACCTACAAAATTGAAGTTGAGTGCTCCTATCAAACTTTTGTGCAGGTTGACAGTGAAGTGCTCCGACATCCACCCCTGCGCCAAGAGCCAAAACGTTGGTAGCAAGCTTTGGACGAGACCGCTACCACAAAATCCCAATTGATTATACCCGTAAGGGATGAAATTCGCGCTTTAAAAACATTCTATACCCGAACGGTGTGTTTTTGTGTTGTTTTAATTATATTTGTACCCGAAAAGGTATAATACAATGAATAATTTGTCCTCATTTGTCCGATTTCAAAGGAAAAAACTTGGCATTACCCAAGAAGAGCTTGCAAATAAAGCGGGTGTGGGCATTCGCTTTATCCGTGAGTTAGAGCAAGGCAAGGCAAGTTTGCAATTAGACAAAGTTGAACAGGTGCTTCATTTATTTGGTTTTCAACTAAGCCCAAACAAACAACGACTAGACCCTTACGACATATATTGGAATTATTTAAATAAGGGTGTAAAAATTACATTATTCAATAGAGTAATTAAATATGGAATTATCATAGAGGAAATTATAGACAAAAAAGAAAATAAAATTGTTGCCTGGAAATTCGTCCCAAACAATAATGCGATACAATATCAACGAAAACCCGATGATAAACTGACCGAAACAATTACTCACTCAGATATATTCTTAATCGAAAATCAATAGGTTAGTTATGAAGCAAGGCTTGGTTTATAAAAAAGACAAATTGCTTGGTTTGATCTGGGAAGATGAAAATGGCTATTCTTTTCAATACGATGAAGACTATTTGTCTAACCCAATTTACGGAGACGTAAGTAGAACATTGCCTTTACGCCAAGAAGCATTTACTACCAACGAAATGTTGCCTTTTTTTGACGGACTAATTCCCGAAGGTTGGCTATTACAAATAGCTGTTGAAAATTGGAAGCTTAACCCAAGAGACCGAATGAGCCTTTTGCTAACACTTTGCAGAGATTGTATTGGCGACATAGCTATTATTCAAAATGAAAAATAATGAAGTGTTTAATTTGCTATGAACCATTAAAGCCACAAGAAACTGACTATCACTTAAAGTGTATAGCAAGTGTTTTTGGCTTAAAACAAATGCCGGAATTTGATATTGACGAAAAAAATTTAAGTGATTACGCAAAGAAAATTATTGGCGCAAACAAAGCCATAACAGGTGTTCAACCAAAGCTTAGTTTATGGTTGGAAGAAACGAAAAAAAGTATCCGATTCACAATTGTTGATGATAAAAGCAACTACATCATCAAACCCCAAAGTGAAACCTATTTATGCTTACCTGAAAATGAGGACTTGTGTATGCATCTTGCGAATGCATTAGGAATTGAAGTAGCAAAACATAGTTTGGTAAGACTAAAAAGCGGAAAACTTGCATATTTAACAAAGCGATTTGATAGAGATGAAACAAACAAAATATCTTGCGAAGATCTATGTCAACTTACAGAAACACTTACAGAACATAAATACAGAGGTAGCTACGAAAAAGTTGGCAAAACAATAGCACAATATTCAACACAATCCGGATTAGATATTTTGAATTATTTTCAATTGGTTTTATTTAGTTTCATTTCGGGTAATGCGGATATGCACCTAAAAAATTTTTCCATGATGGAAAAGAAAGACGGGACATTTTGCCTCAGTCCCGCATATGATTTGGTAAGCACGCATCTTGTTATTCAAGGAGAGGAAGAGCAAATGAGTTTGAATCTAAATGGGAAGAAAAATAAAATCTCAAGAAAAGATTTTGATGCGTTGGGTTTAAATTTAAAGTTAACAGAAAAGCAAATTCAGAATTGCTACAACTTATTTATTGACAGCTTGGATAAATTAAATTGGTGGATAGATAATTCTTTTCTGCCAACGGAAAATATAAACGATTTAAAAAAAATGATTTCGGAAAGGATAGCACTTCTAAAATGATAAAGAACTAAATAAGCCGGCTGCCAAACGCCTTTCAGGAATTTCAATCAGAAGCAAAAACATATCACCACCCCATTACCTTCTTTTCTACAGAAAACCCCATATTTGCAGTAAATGCAAGCGCTACACGGATTGATCGATTTGTATAAAGTGAAAGACCTGTACTCCGGATTGGGTCAGTTCAGTTTGCACTTGGGTATGGAGCTTGCCACAGAGCCTAAGGGCATTCAATTCGATTTTTTGCTTCCCGATGTTGCATCTGCAAAATTGTTTCCTGCGAATGCTTCGGTGAACTTTGTAAAAGCGGGTTTTCAGAAACGATACTTGCCGGGAATGAATCCGGATTATGACTTCTGGCATTGCACCCAACAATTTCCTTCGCACCTGCCCAAGAAGGGAACACCCATGATGCTAACGGTACACGATTTGAATTTTCTGGTCGATAAGCCTAAATCCAAAGCAGCACAATACCTGAAACGATTGCAGCAGAATGTAGATCGTGCGCAGATCATCACCGCTATTTCGGAATTCAGCAAAAAAGAAATTGAACAACACATCGACCTGAAAGGAAAAAAAGTAGAAGTCGTTTACAATGGGGTAAGCAGCACCACTGCTCCACCACAGCAACCAAGTATAAACATCAACAAACCTTTTCTTTTTGCATTGGGTGTTTTCAAAAGCACTAAAAATTTTCATGTCCTTTTGGAGATGGTCCAAAACATGCACGATGTGCAACTCATCATTGCAGGGAACAACCAAACAACCTACGGCGAGAAAATAAAAACACTGATCAGCGAAAAACACCTGGAAGAAAAAGTCATGCTCTGCGGTACCGTGAGCGAAGCCGAAAAAAAATGGTTGTACCAAAACTGCATGGCATTTTTATTTCCTTCCATTGCCGAAGGATTCGGAATTCCCTTGGTGGAAGCCATGCAAGAAGGCAAACCTTGTTTCATTAGCAATAAAGGATCGCTTCCTGAAATCGGTGGAACATGTGTTTACACTTTCGAACATTTCGATCCGGATTACATGCAACAGTTTTTCAGAAACAAACTGGAAGACTTCAAACAAAAAGAACAAGAGCTGAGAGAAAAAATGCGGATCCATGTTGCGCAATTCGAATGGAAAACCTGTGCGCAATCTTACATAGCGCTATACCAAAAAGCCGCCGCTCTGCGCTCCAACCCTTAATCCCGAAACGGGTATTAAACACTTCTTTTTCTTCCCATCTTTTCTCCAAATTTCCCATATCGGGAAAGAAAAAAATTCCAAATCCCAATAAAATCAAGGGTTTTGGCCGATGGCACAATTCTTTGGCATAGGTAAGCAAGGAGTCACGTCCCCAACCAACCAACCAAACCTAAGGCCATGAAAACTTTCTCTCCAATTCCATCTTCTGCACTGCGCTTCTTAGCGGTTCTTCTGATCGGATTTTTCCAATCTGACCTCAACGCTCAAATTTCTTATTACGTTGAAAAAGGAAATGAACCCATCAATCCTTTGGCAGAAAATGTAAGCAGCATGAACCTCGACGATATGGCGCCGGTTCCTGATATGGAAGAGCTTCCTGTTTTGCAAGGTTCTTGCAGTGTTTTTGCAACGCCTCCAACTGCGGTAGATAATTTTATCGGTCCGATGATGGCCAACACAACAGATCCCATGCAATACGATGCACCGGGAACGTATACCATCAACTGGGTATTTGAAGACGGCAACGGAAACAGAACTACACAAAAACAAATGGTGATTGTGGAAGACATGACACCTCCTGTTTTTCAGGATTGTCCTGCAAATATTGTGATGTCGGCCAACTCTTCCGACTGCATGGGTAAAGCGATGTGGACTCCACCGGTTGCCATGGACGAATGTCAACTTTCTCCTTTGCGTTCCAACTACCAACCCGGAGATGCTTTTCCGATTGGAACAACTACGGTATGGTACGCTGCAACAGATGCACGCGGAAATCTGAACACCTGTAGTTTTGATGTCACTGTAAACAATGTCATGACCCACACCGTTATTGAAAACGCAGTGAGTTGTCACGGCTCCAGAGACGGTTCCATTGCACTTACCATTTCAGGCGGAACTGCTCCTTATTTTGTGGATTGGAACAACGACGGATCGAACGATAGCGAAAACTTAAACAACATCAAAGGCGGAACTTACTTCGCAACGATTATTGATGCCAACGGATGTGAGCAAAAAGCAGAAGCTTTCGTTCTCGAACCTGAACCACTTCACATTGTAAATGATGCCGTAATTGATCCCACTTTTTGCGGTACGCCCACAGGAGAAATTCACATCAGCGCAACCGGCGGAACCTTGGTGTACAATTACGTTTGGAACGATGGTTATACACAACCCGACCGCAACGCCATTGGTGCCGGCGTTTACAGCGTAACAGTAAGTGATGAAAACGGTTGCATGACGGTAGAAACTTACACCCTAAACGATCCTTCATCTCCTCTTATTCAAGTAGAAAAAACCAACAACGTTTCCTGTTCTGCAAAAAACAACGGCAGTGCCGACATCAGTGTACAATTGCAAAATGATGCTACCACCTATTCCGTAAGCTGGAGCAATGGAAACAATGATGAAGATTTGATGCAGGTTAGCGCAGGAAATTATTATGTATTGGTCACCGACAACAACAACTGCACCGCTTCAAAAATCATTGGCATTAAAGAACCATCTACCATTAAAATTTACGAAGAAGTTCATCCTGTTTCTTGCAAAAGAATGAACGACGGAGCCATCAACTTAAGCATCAACGGAGGAACTGCTCCTTATACCATTGCATGGAACAACAACGAAAACAGCGAAGACCTCAGCGGACTTGTTGCAGGAACTTACAGTGTGTTTGTAGTTGATGCAGAAGGTTGCATGACCACATCCGACATCACCGTAAATTCGCCGGAAGCGCTTGAAGTAAAAGCTGTTGTTGAAGATGAATTGTTCGGACAAGACGGAAACATTCAACTCAGCGTAAATGGAGGAACAGCTCCATACCAATACTCCTGGAGCAATGGCGCTACTTCAGAAAACCTCAACAACATCCATTCCGGGAACTACAGCATTACCGTAAGCGATCGAAACGGTTGCAATGAAACACTGCAGATGAGTGTAAGCGGCAACGAAGAACTTGGCGAAAACACCATGCTTCACATGCGAATGTTTCCAAATCCTGCTACCGGAGAAATGAATATTCAGTTTTCGAAAACGGTAAACGGAACACTGCAAGTTGTTGGTGTAAATGGCAAACAACTCATTAGAACTTCCTTGAGCACCATTCAGTATCAATTGGATTTAAGTCAATATGCAGAAGGATTGTATTACATGGTTGTAACTCCTGAAAACGGACAAGCTGTGACTACTTCCTTCACCATATCCAAATAGTTTTTTCATCGTTTTGGTTTAGTTGGGCTAGCCTCCGGGAAATTTTTCCGGGGGCTTTTTTATTTTAGAAAAACACAAAAAATAATTCTTTCTTTTTCTTTTCTCTTTCTCATTTATTCGGCATCTGTCCCAAAACAGGAAAAACAACACTGCTAAAAACCCAGTAAAATCAATGGTTTCAGCACATCGGCACAATTCTTCCTTAGTCATTTTTATGGATTCAAAGTGAATCTGTGAAACGAAAACGTGTTGCCATGAAAAATTTGTACCCCTTTCAAACGCGCTTGATCATGCAAATGCTCCTGATCATCTCAGGTGTTTTTGTGAACAAGTCAGTTACGCAAGCCCAGTGCTTAAGCGCCACCTACGGACTGTATCCTTCATCCACTTTTACACCAACATGTACAGGTGCCAATCAGACCATCACCTCTTGTGGATACCGCGGTGAATATTCGAACGTGAATGTTGTAACAGGAAACACATACACTTTCTCAAGTTCCATCACAACCGATTTCATCACCATCGGAAATGCTGCAGGAACAGCATCGTATACCACAGGAACCGGAAGTGTAACATGGACAGCAACGGTAACCGGTGTCGTTCGTTTTTATACGCATACCAATTCTGCATGCGGAAACGCAACGGGGTGTATGACCAGAAGAATTTCTTGCGGAACACCTCCGCCTGCTCCGGCAAACGACAACTGTGCAAACGCAGTGACTTTAAGTTGTGGATCGGTGGTAAACGGAACAAGCGTTAACGCAACAACAGATGCAAGTGCTATTCTTTGTGGAACAAGCGTTTCTGCACCGGGCGTTTGGTACAAAGTACAAGGCAATGGAAGCAGCATGACGGTGAGCAATTGCACAGGAACCACCTACGATTCTAAAATCAACGTCTACTCAGGAAGCTGCGGAAGTTTTTTTTGCGAAAACGGAAACGATGATGCATGCGGATTGCAATCTTCGGTAACATGGACAACATCTGCAGGAACATGGTATTACATTTTGGTTCAAGGATACAATAACGCTACGGGAGCATTTACCATTTCCCTGACTTCAACACCTGCTGCGCCTATCATTACAGCAAGCGGACCACTAAGTTTTTGCGACGGTGGATCGGTCACACTTAGTTCATCAGCATCATCAGGAAATACGTGGTCGACCGGAGCAACAAGCAACTCCATTGTAGTCAATAGCGCAGGAACTTACACCTTAACCACAGGAAGCGGTGCATGTGTATCTGCAGCAGCAAGCATTACAGTTACGGTAATTCCAACACCGGTACTCAGCATCAGCACAACACCCGAAACTTGTCCGGGCGCTTTAAACGGCAGTGTAGATTTAACCATCAGCAATGCATCATCACCCACCATCGATTGGAGTATTGATGGAACAGGAGACTACGATGACATGGAAGACATGATTGGATTGGAACCACAAACCTTAACCCTTACCGTTCTCAATCAAGGTCAGTGTTCAGCAACGGCAAGCGCAACCATTGGCGCAACACCCGACAATACAGCACCAACACCTGATGTGGCAACACTTCCCGATTTGCTTGGATCATGCAGTGTGAATGCAACACCACCAACAGCCACCGACAATTGTGCGGGTCCACTAATGGCCACCACAAGCGATCCTTTGAATTACACAACACAAGGAACATATACCATCACCTGGACATACCATGATGGAAATGGAAACACAAGTACACAAACACAAACCGTAATTGTCGACGACAACACTGCGCCAACACCCGATGTCGCAACATTAAGTGATGTAACTGCTCAATGCAATGCTACACTGGTTGCACCAACCGCAAGCGACAACTGCGCAGGAACAATAACAGCAACAACAACAGATCCAACTTCTTATTCCGCGCAAGGAACATACACTGTAACGTGGACTTACGATGATGGAAATGGAAACACAAGTACACAAACACAAACCGTAATTGTCGACGACAACATTGCACCAACTCCCGATGTTGCAACATTAAGTGATGTAACTGCTCAATGCAATGCTACACTTGTTGCACCAACCGCAAGCGACAACTGCGCAGGAACAATAACAGCAACAACAACAGATCCAACTTCTTATTCTGCACAAGGAACATACACCGTAACTTGGACTTACAATGATGGAAATGGAAACACCAGCACACAAACACAAACCGTTACCATTGACGATACAGAAGCTCCGGTGCTTAGCAGTCCATTGGTTACCATCACGTCAGAATGTGGATTAAGCGTACCTGCACCAACAGCCATCGACAATTGCGCAGGAAACATCACAGCATCCACCGCCGACAATACATCATTTACCACAGAAGGAACCTATAGCATCAACTGGAATTTTGACGATGGAAATGGAAATGCCTTTTCGATAACACAAAATGTTGTAGTAGATGATATCACAGCACCTGTTCCCAATGCAGCAACACTGCCTACCGTGAACGCACAATGTCAGGCTACCCTTACCGCACCAACTGCAACCGACAATTGCAGCGGAACAATCACAGCCACAACCAGCGATGCTGCACTCATCACCGCACAAGGAACACACACCGTGACTTGGACTTACAACGATGGAAGAGGAAACACAAGCACGCAAACACAAACGGTGATTATTGACGACAACACTGCGCCTACACCAAGCATCGCTAATCTGCCGACATTAACGGATGAATGCAGCGTTACGCTATCGGCACCAACGGCCACAGACAACTGCGCAGGATTTTTATTTGCTACTTCTGCTGATCCACTAACCTATTCTGCAGAGGGAACCTATACCGTAACCTGGGTATTCAATGATGGAAACGGAAACACTACAACACAAACGCAAACCGTAATCATTCAAGATGTCATTGCACCGGTATTCAGCAATTGTCCATCGAACATGGTGATTGCAGCAAACACCGCATCATGCAGCGGAATAGCTACATGGGGAACACCCATCGCCACCGACAATTGTTTATTGTCCGCGCTTAGTTCAAACTTCCAATCCGGAGATGTATTCCCGCTTGGAACAACGACCATCACCTACACCGCATTCGACTTCGCAGGAAATACAACAACATGTAGTTTTGATGTCACTGTAAACAATGTGCTCACCAGCACCATCATTGAAACTGCTGTTACCTGTAACAACGCCAACGACGGAAGCATCGATTTAACCATCGGTGGAGGAACAGCTCCATTCAGTGTAGACTGGAACAACGACGGTGCTCACGATGGTGAAGACTTGAACGGAATTTCGGGAGGCAATTATACGGCGAACATTATTGATGCCAACGGATGTACCTTAAGCGCCACTGCAAGTGTAAGTGAACCCGATGCTTTGCAAATTCAAACCGACGTATTGTTACATCCAACATCGTGCAATACAGCAAGCGGAGAAATTCACATCAGTGCTATCGGCGGAACATTGGCTTACAACTACAATTGGAATAACGGAAACACCACTCCCGATTTGAATGCGGTTCCTGCAGGTGTGTATACACTTACGCTTAGCGATGGAAACAATTGCAATGTGACTGAAACGTATACCTTAAACGATCCGAATGCTCCTGTTGTGAGTGTCAATCAAATCAATCCTGTTCTTTGTCAGAGCATGTCAAACGGCAGCGCCGACATTACCATACAGCTCAGCGGAAGCGCAAGTGCATGCAATGTGTTGTGGAGCAACGGCAGCACTACCGAAGACTTAAACAATGTTGCTCAAGGAACCTATACGGCTACCGTAACGGACAACAACGGTTGCAGCTCGACCATCAGCCTGAGCATTACAGAACCGCTTGCACTTACCGTAAACGAAAGCGTTACAGAAGTAAGCTGCAAAGGTGCCGACAATGGAGCAATTGATTTGAGTGTCGCAGGAGGAACTGCACCTTATGTGTATACCTGGGACAATGGCAGCAACTCGGAAGATATATTCAACTTGCCCGCCGGAACTTACAACGTAAACATTACCGACGCCAATCTTTGTCAGATAAACGGAAGCATCACCGTAACCGGACCAAACGCATTATTGGTTCAAGGCACTGCGCAAGATGAAATGTTTGGAAACGATGGAAGTGTTAACCTCACAGTAACCGGAGGAACTCCACCTTACGCTTACAGCTGGAACAATGGAAACAACACCGAAGACCTCAGCAATCTTAGCGCAGGAACTTACAATGTAAACGTGATGGACAACAATGGATGCACTCAAACATTCAGCATCACGGTTGGTTCGCAAGTTGGTATCCTTTCTGCAGATGCAAGCGCAATGAAGCTTTGGCCAAATCCTTCAAGCGGAAATATTCAGATTGAATTTACTGCAAACATTGTCGGACAATTGCACATCACCAATGTAGCGGGTCAGTTGATACAAACACTTCCCGTCAACGGAACACGTGTGCAAGCCGATCTCAGCACACTCGAAGATGGACTTTACTTCTGCACCATTGCAGATGAATCCGGAAAACAATACACCATTAGTTTCACCTTAACACGATAATAAAAAGGTTGCATATATAGGTTTGGTTTGGCAACACGAAAAAGCCCCGACGGTTGGTGACCCGAGGGGTTTTTTCTTTTAGGTATGAAGCATGCGTTCATCGGTTTTGAAGCACCACCGGCTTTTTTTCCATC
>JBIKKU010000429.1:0-2587 GCA_044360245.1 Flavobacteriales bacterium
CCGATCGATGGTGAGCAATGCGGAGAAATCCGGACAACTCACAGTAGGAACAAACGATCGTCGCATCACGCGCGTTGGAGGATTTATCCGCAAATACAAACTCGATGAATTTCCGCAACTCATCAACATCATTAAAGGGGATATGAGTATTGTCGGACCACGCCCTGAGGTACGCAAGTATGTCGATTTGTACAATGAAGAACAGTTAAAAGTACTTTCCGTTCGTCCGGGTTTAACCGATTACGCCTCGCTCGAATACATCAACGAAAATGAAATTTTAGGAAAAGCAAGTGATCCTGAAAAAGTGTACATCGAAGAAATCATGCCCGCCAAGCTGCAATTGAATCTTCGTTACATTCAGGAGCAAGGATTAAAAACCGATTTAAAAATCATTTTCCGAACCATTGGGAAAATTGTAAAATAAAAAAGGCTGTCAACCGACAGCCTTTTCTTTTTTGGTGTTGCGTTTTATTCCACAACAATTTTTTTGCGTCCCACTTTTTGTCCGTCGCGGTATTCAAGGAAATAAAATCCGGAGGAGAGTGAAGATAAATCGATAGCGGAATTGGCTTGCAATACGGATCCGCTGTAAATGATTTTACCATTCAAATCATACAATACCACCGTGGCCTGAGTACTCGGAATGCCTTGCACAACTAAATTGAGCAAATCGTTTGCAGGATTAGGATAAACCTGAATCGATGCTTCGGTGATTTCCTGCACTGCATTCGGACCGTTAAACGCACTTGGTGTTTGGCGATTGCTTCGCGCGGTATTCTGACTGATTGCACGTGATCCATCACAAGTGGTTGGTGATGGAACTTCAATGAAATATTCTACGGAAGATGATGGTGGATTGGCGTCTGTGTATTGGAAAATAAAGGAGGAAACACTGTCAATACGCTCCCAACCTGTGGAAGGATCGTAACGCACGATGTATGCTTTTGGAAAAGAAAAACCTTCGTATCGGTCCCATGATAAATCTACATCACCGTTGGCTGTCCATTCGGCATTGACGTGAATGGTTTTATGGTTGATGCCCACATACGATTCATTTCCGCAGCTGTCAACTTTGGTTACTTTGTATCTCCAACCTTGATTGTTGGCATTGGCGGTAAGGTCGGTCCAGATGGCAGTTGAATCGTAAGGACGAGAAAACCAAAAGTCGAATTGACCCGCAATAGCGTTTTCACGGTAAATGTTGAAATGCGAAATATTCGTTTCGGTTCCTTTGTCCCAAATGCAATTGATTTTATTGGTCGTGGTGTCAACAGTCGACATACACAAGGTAATGGGAACAGGTTTGTAAGAAGGCACGTTTACACGCATGGTAGAAACACAACCCGCGCCATCGGTTACGGTAAGGTCGTAATGATCTACACTGAGCGAACCAATCAGCGATGCAAATTGTCCGTTGCTCCAGCTTGGTGAATAGGGAGGATTTCCACCGGAAAAAGTGACACTGATTTCTCCTTCTGCTGCAAGACAAGTGGATGGTGTAACGCTAGTGATGATAGGTGTTGCACCATTCACATCGCTTAAGGCAAACACAATATCTTTTACACAACCATTGGCATCTGTTACAATTACTTCATAAATATCGGCAGGAATGGCACTGATGTTTGGTCCCGTCCATCCCCCGGTATTTGCACCCCATAGGTAAGTGAATGGTCCGTTTCCGATGGGTGATAAAGAAATTGCTCCGGATGGAATGGCGCACATAGGTTGGGTAATGGATGTTGCAGAAAAATCGATGGTACTTGTTCCAACATTCATTTGATGGAAAGTTACGCAGGTGTCTACATCGGTTACGCGAACCAGATAAGATCCGGGCTTGAGGTTGCTTAAGTCTTCATTCGTAGAAGAATTATGCGCCCAATAATAGGATAGTGGTGCAGAACCTGATGCCGTTACGTTAATGGCGCCATTGAATATGCCCGAGCAAGTGGTATTGGTTACCGCAGCAGAAACTGCAGGACCGGTTGTTGTGTTGAGTGCAATGGTTTTTGTTCCGGTGCATCCCATGGATGTCATTGCCGAAACGGTGTACATTCCTGCACTAAGGTTGTTGATGGTTGCAGATGTATCGCCGTTGTTCCAGGTGTAAAGAATCGGACCGGAAATACCTCCCAACGAAACGGAAATAGAACCATTTTCATCACCACAGGTTGGGTTGACAATGGTTGGTGTAATCACAATCGGCAGAGCAACGGGAACCTGCCAGGTGAAACTGGTGTCGCATCCATTCACATCGCGCACGATGGCAACATATTCGCCTGATGGAAGACCTGAAATATTATCGCCGGTCATGCCATTGTCCCATGTAACCGTGTAAGGCGGAACAGCTCCAGCAATACTAAGTTGAATGCTTCCATCTCCCCAGCCATTACAACTAGGAGCAGATGCTACTCCCGAAATGATATAACCGCAAGGATAAATGGCACCTCCTGGCATCATGGCCGTTTCTGAGGCATGGCTTAAATTGGACAAACTAAGACCTGCAAGTAGGGTAAAGAAAAATCTCATATTTCTGGGATTGGTACAATCAAATATAGTATAAATGAGCTATAAATCAATAGGTTTGAAT
>JBIKKU010000096.1:0-9208 GCA_044360245.1 Flavobacteriales bacterium
AAGCTAATGGAAACTTTACCGGAGTTTGTTTCGGAAACTATAATATCCTCGTTCAAGATGCTTCGGGTTGCTCTGCTACCGGAACAGCCTCGGTTTCTGCTCCAAATCCTATGACGCTTACCGTTGGAGCAGGATCTACCATCTGTATCGGTCAATCGGCAAACCTCACTGCGAGTGTTGTTGGTGGTACCAATCCTGTTACCTTGATTTGGGACAATGCTTTACCGAATGGTTCTCCTCAATCTGTTACACCTGCTGCAACAACTACATACAATGTATATGCTCAGGATGCGAATGGATGTCAAACTGCTCCCCAAGCCATTACTATTACCCTGAATCCGGCCTTAAGTGTTATCGCATCTGCTGATGTAAATATTTGTCCGGGTTCAACTGCCAACATTTCTGCCAATGCTTCGGGAGGAAATGGCGGACCATACACCTATGTTTGGGATGATGGTGCGGGAAATATTTTGAATGGTCAAAACCAAATTGTTTCTCCGGCAGTAACCACTACATATACTGTAACTGCATCTGATAACTGTGGAACACCTGTTGCAACAGATCAGGTAACCGTAACAGTAGATCCAATTCCTGTTGTGACATTCACTGCGGATAACCTTTCAGGTTGTTCACCGGTTCCTGTAAATTTCACCAATACTACTGCGGGAGGTTCTGCATCATGTTCATGGGATTTTGGAGATGGTACTACAGATAATAACTGTAATCCTTCGCATGTATTTACTGCGCCCGGATGTTATACCATTACACTAACGGTTACCTCGCCTGCAGGCTGTGTTGGTACTGCAACGCAAGCAAATTACATCTGCGTGTTTGCTTATCCTGTTGCTGACTTTATTTTCGGTCCGCAACCGGCCAATATCCTCGACCCTGAAATTAGTTTCACCAATACATCTACCGGTGCAACTGCATACGAGTGGAATTTTGCCGGCTTGGATTCTTCAAGTCAGGTGAATCCGACTTATGTTTTCCCGGATGATGTTCCGAACAGTTATTTGGTATGTCTGGATGTTGTGAATGCTTCGGGATGTCCTGATTCTATTTGCAAAACCGTTGTCATTGATGATTTCTTTACCATTTATGTTCCTAATGCATTTACTCCGGATAACGATGGTAAAAACGATTTCTTCATTCCTATTTTGGATGGTATTGATCCAACTTCATATCAGTTGTATATTTTCAATCGTTGGGGTGATTTAATTTTTGAAACAACAGATCCTGCAGATTTCTGGACAGGTCAGCACAGAGGAATGGATTGCAAAGAAGATGTTTACGTTTGGAAGATTACAGTGAAAGATGCTGTAGAATACCGTAAACATACCTATTATGGACATGTAAGTCTCTTAAGATAAAAGCATTACAACTGAAAAAAAGGCGGTAAATCACCGCCTTTTTTTCTTTTTTACCTTTCGTTATCGATTATTTATCAGACTAAATTTTGTTCCTATCGAATTTTCGCCGATTTTTATGGGATATTCCAATTAAATCGGGTGTTTATGAAAAAGCTATTTTTCATTCTGTCTTTTTTCATTACATTTTCCTACCAAGCAGCAGCACAGGATCCTCAATTGACATCCATCATTCAGCCAGTTAGTGGATGTTGTGTGGGATGGGATACCGTGCGTGTAATGTTGTATAACAACAGTCCTTTCCCTATTGCAGGAAATTTCCAGGTTTGCTATACCGTTAATGCCGGCGCCCCTCTTTGCGAAACCATTCTCACATCAATTCCTCCTGCAGGAACCTATTTGTTCAGCTTCAACCAACAATGGAATTTTGCCTGTGATGGCGTTTACAATTTGAATTGTGTTTTGAATTTTCCGGGTGATGTCAACCTTGCAAACAATACGCTTAGTTCTGTAATTGTTTCGGATACGTTTGTAGTAGGAGGAACAGTCTCCGGGCCTGATACCGTTTGTGCAGTTGCAAATACGGGCGTAATGATTCTCTCAGGAAATAACCACGGCGATTCTTTGCTCTGGCAGTATTCTACCACGGGTTTTGGTTCGGATACCATCTACACCAATAACGATTCAACCGTTTATCAATTCAGCAACATTGGCGTTCCTACATCTTTTAGGGTTTTTGTTGATGGTGGTTATTGTCCTGATGGTTATTCGGATGTTCACACTATTTATGTAGATGCAGCTTCGGTTGCCGGAACTGTCACAGCCAATACACTTAATGTCTGTTCCGGGATGAACAATGGAGTTTTGGATTTGGTTGGTTCTTTTGGTGATACGATTTATTGGGAGTATTCCACTTCCGGCGGACCTCCATTTACAGCCATTCCGAATTCAGATACTGCCGCGTACATTTTCAATAACCTCACACAATCGACCTTGTTTCAGGCGGTGGTACAAAACGGAGTTTGTCCTCCGGTGACTTCCAATTTTGTTACGATAAATGTCGCATCCCCTACAGTCCCGGGTACTGTTTCCGGTGGTATCAATGAATGTAAAGACGATAACGGAAGTGTCAACTTGCTTGGTTACTCAGGAAATATCAATTACTGGATTTATTCCATTGACAATGGTTCTACTTGGGCGAATTCTTCAACCACAACACCAATTCTCAACTACAATTTAATTCAGGCAACAACCATATATTGCGCGGTAGTAGAAAGTCCGGGATGTCCCGCAGATACTTCGGTTTGCGATACAGTTTTTGTGATGCCCGATCCGCTTGCAGATGCAGGCTTAGATGACACCATTTTTATCTTTGGAAATACATTGCTCAATGGAACCGGAGGATTATTTTATACATGGTCACCAAGCGATAGTTTGTCGGATCCGAACATTGCCAATCCCGTTGCCAATCCGGCAGCAACAACAACTTATATTCTAACCGTTACAGATATTTACGGTTGTACTGGAACGGATGATGTTACGATTTTTGTGATTGATACAACTACCTCTCCTGTGCCGAATTACATTACCGTTGCAAACTATGTTTCCATCAATGGCGACGGAAAAAATGATGTCTGGAATGTGATCAATATTGAATACTATCCAAACAACGAGGTACTGGTGTTTAACAACCAAGGACAAGTGGTTTACCAAAAATCCGGATACGATAATACTTGGGCAGGAACATACAATGGCGACAAATTACCGGATGGTTCTTATTTTTACGTCGTCAAAGTGAACGATTTAAATCAGGAGTTAAAGGGAGTACTTACGATAACGAGTAAATGACAAGAAGAACTACATCATATTATCTTACCTTTTTATTACTCCTCGTTTCAGGATTTCTTAAGGCACAACAGTTACCGCTGTACAATCAGTTGTATGTAAATCCTTTTGTATTTAATCCATCTTTGGCCGGATATCCGGAAAAGACTAACGCTTATTTGATCCGCAACCAAAAGTACCTCGGATTTGACGGGGGGAACGTAACGAATATTCTCACTGTGAATGGTCGTGTTTTTTCCGACAAACTAGGGTTGGGTATGACAGTATTCAACGATCAAATGGGAATTACCACTGCTCAAGGTGCCGGACTTTCTTTTTCTTACCGTTTGCAATTAAAACCAGATGCGTTTCTGGGCTTTGGGATTTCTGCAGGTGTTACGGACCGTCGTTTTGATTTGAATGCAGTGGTTGTTCAGGATGTGGATGATCCTACACTTGATTTGTCTTCTTATCCTGCTCGGAAAGCTTATCCGGATGCTACCGCCGGCCTTTATTTGCAGTGGAAAAAATTCCAGTTCGGATTTTCGGTTCCTCAATTGATTGGCAATGACCTGAAAATTTCAAACGATGGCAATCATATTCTGGAGCGTCATTACATGGCTCATGCAACTTACGATTGGGTTGTTTCCGTTCCATTGAATTTGTCCATCATTCCATTTGCCCGTGTTGCCTACATTCCCGGTGCTCCTTTGCATTACGAAGGAACCGTTATCGCAGACATGAAAAATATCGGTTGGATCAGTGCTTCTTACAAAAGCAATTATGCTGCTGCAGCGTCTTGCGGAATCCGTATTAAACAAAATCTGATTCTAGGTTATTCTTATTCTTTCATCATCAACACCACCAAGAGTTACGGCGCTACCAATCAGGAAATTTTATTGGGTTATACGTTTGGAGTTAAAGGTAATGACAAGGAGAAAAAAGCCCTGGAAGAAGCCCTTGCCGAGAACGAGCGTTTGAAGCAGGAGCTAATGAAAAAGCAACAAGCGAACGACTCTATTGCCAAAAACAACCAGGAATTACAAGAGAAATTGCGTGAGCAGGAGCAGTATTACAAAGACACCATTGCCAAGCTCAATGAAGAATTACGCAAGCTTCGCGAAAATGCAGGTAAAACGAAGGATACCATTTCCGAGATAAAAGCCAACAATCCGAATGATAATGATCCGCGTATCAGAAATTCAAAAGATGATCACTTTACCGAATTGGACAAAACCACCGATTCACCAAAAGGTTATTATGTGATTGATGGTGCATTCAGCAAACTAGAAAACGCCGAGACGCATTTCAATGAAATCAAAGGCAGTTTCCCTGAGGCTAGAATTATTTTCAATCATAGGAACGGTTTGTGTTACATCCTGTTAACCTATTCCGACGATAAAACCAAGGTCTTCCAAACCCATAACAAAGCCAAGGCCATGGGTGAGGAGAAAGCCTGGATTCTCAACTATCGCTAAACTGCCCATTTTTGGTCAGTATTTCTACCCGATTTAATTGTTTTTTGTTAACAAGCTAAGCCTTTGAAAGGCTGAATGTTGGTTGTTTATGAACCCTGGTTAAACAACTCTTTTTTCTTTCAATTTTTACACAACCTTTTACTTTTTTTTCGTCATCTTCGTAACAAGCAATACTACTATGCTATGGACGCCTTGCCCTCCGTCTTCTGGTATGGTAAAAACCAGGCCTATGAGGAACACACTAAGACTCATTGTGCTCATTCTCTCTCTAACAGGAATGAGTGCATATTGGAATTCTGCAAGCGCTACCCACGTTGCGGGTGGTTACATTCAGCTGCAATGTACCGGTACCCCCGGGCAATATATTTTAAGATTGGTTTTGTACCGCGACTGTGGTGGAGCAACTCTTGGAAATACCGCTACCGTAACTGCAACCAACACTTGCGGTTTGGGAACACAAAACTTTACTGTTACCAGGGTTTCTACCACAGAAGTATCTCAGCTTTGTGCCGCACAGTTAAATCAATCCGAGTGTAACGGCGGTTCCCTTCCAGGATATCAAGAAGTAATTTATACAGCAACCATTAACATTGGAGCATGTAACACTTGGACTTTCGCTTACTCCTTATGCTGTCGCAACTCTTCTATAAACGTTCCCGGTCAGCCGACTTTTTATACTACTACGACGCTTAACTCTGGTACCAACAATTGCAATACCACGCCATTGATGACTGCTCAGCCTGAGCCTTTTGTATGTATCAATCAGCCGGTAACTTATAACATTGGTGCTTCAGAGCCTAATGGTCATACCTTTACCTACCAATTGGTTTCTGCCCTACAAGGAGCCGGATCCAACGTGCCATACAACGGAGGATATTCCGGAACTAGCCCCGTAAACGGTATTGCCATTAATGCTTCAACCGGAACTGTAACATTTACGCCAACTGTGCTTGGTGCTTTTATTATTGTAATTCGCGTAAATGAGTACGATGCGAATGGTAATTTGTTGAGCACAACCAATTACGATTACCAAACCTTTGTCATTAACTGCTCTAACCAAGCACCGCAACCACCTGCTGCTGGTATCTCCAATATTACCGGAAGTATCGTTCAAACCGGAGCAAATGCTGTTACATTTTGCCAAGGATTTAACGGATGTTTCAATGTGGTATTTACCGACCCGAACGCAGCCAATACCATGGTTGTAACTTCAAATCTCGCAACAGTATTGCCGGGTGCAACAATTTCAACTTCAGGAACCAACCCGGTAACCGTAACTGTTTGTTGGACTCCTTCTGCAGCCCAGGCCAATGAAACTGTGGCATTTACCGTGGAAGACAACGCTTGTCCGATTACAGGATTTAACAACTATGCCGTTTTGGTGAATGTGACCAATCCAGGTTCTGCTACGATTACTACAACTCCTCCCCCTTGTGCCGGATTAAACCAAGGAACAGCCAACATTGCGGTAACCGGTGGAAACCCGCCATTTACTTACAATATTACAGGTGCGGCAACAGCTAGTAATTCAACAGGTTCCTTTACAAACCTTCCTGCCGGAAACTACAATTACACAGTAACTCAAGGTGCAGGTTGTCAACTTACAGGAACCTTTACCGTTCCTGCCGGTCCTGCATTAACCAATACAACTTCATTTGTTTCGCCTACTTGTAACGCCTTGTGTAATGGTTCTGCAACCATTACGCCAAATGGTGGTACAGCTCCTTATGGCTATGTTTGGTCACAAGGTGGAACACCAATAGGACAAACAACGCAAACGGCTTCGAACCTTTGTGCAGGAACCTATACAGTTGTAGCAACATCAGCAAACGGTTGTACTACCAATGGAACTGTTGTCGTTACGCAACCTGCTGTGCTCGCTGCAACCACAACTTCAACTGGAGTGGCTTGTTCCGGGAACTGCAATGGTTCAGTAACGGTTAACGCTCCAACAGGAGGAACCGCTCCTTATCAATACAGTATTGATGGTGGGGCTTTTCAGCCTGGTACTACATTTAACGGACTTTGTGCAGGTGCTCATTCGGTTACCGTAAGAGATGCTAATAACTGTACGGTTATCATCAATGTCAATGTTGCTACACCTGCTCCATTAACTTTGGCTGTTAGCAACAATACCCCTGCAAGTTGTGGTTTGGCAAACGGAAGCGTAACCGTGGCCGCTTCTGGTGGAACAGCACCATTTACCTACACTCAAGGTGCTGCTTCAAACGGAACAGGTATTTTCGGTTCACTTGCTCCAGGCACTTATACATTTAATGTAACCGATGCCAATGGTTGTACTGCAACTGTTTCTGCAACTGTTACAGATCAGCCGGGCCCTGTGGCTTCAATTGCTTCACAGACAAACCTTTCTTGTTTTGGCGGTGCAAACGGGGCCGTTGTCCTCAATGCCGTTGGTGGAACAGGAGCTTTAACCTACGATTTAAATCCCGGTCCTGCCGCAGGTCCTTCAAACTCCTTTAGCAACCTAACAGCCGGTGCATATTCTGTAATTGTTGCTGATGCCAATGGTTGTACATCGACAGTGAATTTTACCATTACGGCACCAACGCAGCTGACCTTTACCTCAGTAATGAGTCCGGCTTTGTGTAATGGTCAGGCTACAGGTTCAGTTACCGTAACTGCCAACAATGCTACTCCTCCTTATCAATATTCCAGCAATGGTGGTATTGTTTACCAAGCATCTAATGTATTGGGTAACCTTGCTGCCGGAACATATAGTGTTGTTGTGCAGGATGCCAATGGTTGTATTGCCAATGCCAACGTAGTGGTGACTCAACCAACAGCTCTTTCCGGATCATTAACACCTACCAACCCAATTTGTCCGGGTGTGTGTAACGGTGTTGTGGCTGTAACTGCAGCGGGCGGAACCGCTCCATTGCAATATGGATTAAACGGTGGAGCACTTCAGGCTTCGAATACCTTTAACGCGGCTTGCGCAGGAAATAATACGGTTTTGGTTCAGGATAACAACGGTTGTCAATTGAATCTTTCCACCATGTTGGTTGATCCGACTCCATTTACCGTGGACACCCTTTCAACGGATCCATCCAACTGTGGATTTAATGACGGTGGATTTACCCTTCAAATTACAGGAGCATCCAATCCTGTGAGTATTAACTGTGTAGATTGCGGAATTGTTCAGGCTAGTCCAACGTTTACCAGTCTTGTGGCCGGAGCATATCAAGTAATTGTAACAGATGCTCTTGGTTGTCAGGTAACCTATTTCGCTCCGGTTTCGGATATACAAATGCAAGGAGCATTAATTTCCGTGACCGATGCAACCTGTTTTAATGCATGTGATGGTGGTGTTGAAATATTTGGTTCAGGTGGAAATGGAACTTTAACTTATGATATTGATAATGGTTTAATGACTCAACTTGGATCGGGTGTTTTTAATGGAATCTGTGAAGGAAATCACGCCGGAATTATTACGGACCAAGGTTTTTGTGTGGCGGTTGTTCCTTTCGTAGTAAACGAACCTGACAGTATTTATTTCTCGAGCACTGCAACAAACGGATCTTGTTCCGGTGGTGCAAATGGTACCATTACTTTCGGTGCTCCTACCGGTGGAAACGGAGTATATCAATATTCTGTGGACGGTGGGGCTACATATCAAGCATCAAATACTTTTACCGGATTACCTGCAGGCACATACAACTTAATGGTGATGGATGGTAACAACTGTTTAGGTTCAGGAACCGCTACCATTACCGAACCAACACCTGTTGCCTTTACAAGCACGGTATCGGATGTGGTTTGTAATGGCGGAAGTACGGGATCTATTGGTTTAAATGCTACTGGCGGAACAGCACCATATACTTATAGTAATAATGGCGGCGCAACATTTATTGCCTTTCCGGTATTCTCTTTAATTCCTGCAGGTAACTACAACATTGTGGTTATGGATAACAATGGTTGTCAAATAACCGGTATCGTTACTGTAAACCAACCAGCAGCCTTAACTGCAACAGCCGTTTCCGATTCTGTAAATTGTTTTGGCGATTGTGATGGCGCAATAACTGTAACTGCAAACGGTGGAGTAACACCTTACCAATACAGTCAAAACAACGGAACAAACTTCTCGGTTTCCAATACCATTTCCGGATTGTGTCAAGGTACCTACAACATGCTGGTGCGCGATGATAACGGATGTAATTTCACCTTCACGCAAACAGTTGCACAACCCACACAAGTTAGCATCAGTGTTACACCAACCGAATCTACCTGCTCCAATGCAAACGGTTCCATCAACATTGTTGCCAATGGCGGAACACCGGGATATCAATATTCCATTAACGGTGGAACTTCATTCCAGGCGTCAGCGACTTTCAATGGATTAACTGCACAGAGTTATAATGTTCTAACCGAAGATCAATACGGTTGTGAAGCAACTACGGTAACAACTGTTGTAGATGAAGCTTCTCCTGTAATCAACTTTATTTTACCTACAGCTACGCTTTGTAATGGTTCTGCTGATGGAACATTAACCGTAACTGCAACAGGTGGTACAGGTAC
>JBIKKU010000085.1:0-9643 GCA_044360245.1 Flavobacteriales bacterium
AGCTTTGTTGGCAGAGGCGGAGAAATCGGTAGGGGCAACTATGTTTTTCATAACCTGATGTTTTTGGGTAGATCAAAATTAGAGCGCGTTAAAGGCAGGAATTATGATGGATGCCTGTCGATGGAACTGACATTCATCAGTTTTTGTAGTTTTACAAAAAATGAAAACCATGATTGATCTGCGCAGTGATACGGTAACCAAGCCGACAAAAGGAATGTTGGACGCAATGATGTCGGCTCCTGTTGGTGATGATGTCTTTGGTGAAGACCCAACGGTAATTGCTTTGGAGCAGCGTTTGGCAAAAATGTTCGGGAAAGAAGCCGGATTGTTTTGTCCATCCGGAACCATGACCAATCAGATTGCCATTCGTTTGCATACGGTTCCCGGACAGGAAGTGATTTGTCACAAAGAAGCGCATGTCTATAAATACGAAGGCGGTGGTATTATGGTGAATTCTCTTTGTTCGGTGAAGTTGGTTGATGGTAATCGTGGTCGATTAAAGGCATCTGATTTACCGCATTTGATCAATAATCCGGAAGATGTGCATTTGCCGGTGAGTAAACTTGTTTGTTTGGAAGATACTGCCAATCGAGGAGGAGGAGCAATTTATGATGTTGCTGAGATTGGGAAAATTGCATCCATGTGTGAACAATTAGGATTGACATTGCATTTGGATGGTGCAAGGGTTTTTAATGCACTGATTGAAACAGGAGTTGATGCTGTTTCCTATGGTAAAAATTTTGCGACCATTTCCATTTGTTTGTCCAAAGGATTAGGCACTCCCGTTGGTTCTGTTTTGCTTGGTTCGAAGGAACAGATGAAAGCCGCGCGTCGCATTCGTAAGGTGCTTGGTGGAGGAATGCGTCAGGCGGGTATTCTTGCAGCTGCAGGATTGTATGCGCTCGATCATCATATCGATCGCTTAAAAGAAGATCATCGTCGGGCAAGAAGTATTGGAAAGGCGATGCAGGAATTGCCTTTTGTTACAGAAGTATTTCCGGTAGATACCAATATCGTTGTGGCTGTAATGGATGAAAAAATGCCTTTGGCAAATGTCATTGATCGCCTGAAGGAAAAGGGAGTTATTGCTGTTCCTTTTGGTCCGCAAATGTTGCGTATGGTGACGCATTTGGATGTGAACGATCAGGATGTGGATCAAGTGTTGGAAGCAATTCGTGCACTGAAATGAGGTTACTATTTTTTCTTTTAGCAAGTGTTGTTTTTCTGTTGTCATGCGGTAATACCGATCAGGACATTCAATCTTTGATGGATTCCGAGAATGGAAAAGAAGTAAGTCAAACAACATTCGGCGATTCCATTGAAGTTCAGTTACAAAAGCACGACACTGTGATGCTTCACGTTTCCATGGATTTCAAGCAGAAAGCCAATTTGTTTCCTGCATTGTTTTTGTCAAGTTATGATTCCGTGACTTCCGAAAAAAGTATTCTGCCCGATCGCTTTTCTTCTGCGTTTTCCCGAAAAATTGCGCTTAAAAAAAAGACAAGTATTTCTTATGGAAAAGTTGAAGGAGTTATTCCGGTAGCGCAATTGTATTTTTACTGCTATGCCGATTCAGCATCTCTAGCCAATGCAAGAACCAATTGGTTCAATTGTTTTGGAAACGACTGCACACCTATAAAAGAAAAGGAAAATACCAAAGCCATCAAAACCACTCCTTCTTATACCATTATTTCCGATAGCAGTATTGTTCACTTATCTTATTCATGCGAACACGCAGAAAACGATTGGACATACATCACCAAAGAAATGGATCGTTTGTTTTATAAAAAAGGTTCCTTGAGAATTATTGTTGGATGCGGTGGGCCGCTGGAGTGGAAATGATCAGTTGACCCAACTCACCAATTCCGCTTTTTTTCCGTGGTTTCCGGTAATAAGCATCGTGGTTACTCTTCTGCCATTCTTTTCAGCATCCCAGGTGTACATGGAAACGGATTTGCTCTCACTCTTTTTTCTGGGAGTTTGGTAGGATTCCATGCACTTTTTCTTCAAGAAGGAAACCGCTTCTTCGTTGTTGATGATGTTCAATTGAAAATGCATCAGGATTCCTTTTTGAATCACCAAAAACATTTTCATTTTATCAATTTTATCGAGTGATGTGGTTTTGAATTCAATTTTCACATTGGCTAAAGTATCACTACCCGGAAATTTAATTCCTGTTTCAGAAAATGGAACACCGGCAAAAACCAATTTTGAAATGGTAACGGCATTGGCAATGTGTACAGTCTGACCGGCATATTGTTTTTGTCCGAAAGAACTTGCAGCAATCAACAGAAAGCACAGGAAACCAAAGCCGCTAAATAGGTTTTTCATCGGGATTCTTGTTGGTATTGCTGTTGCTTGTCTTTATCGTTTGGTCCGCCTTCGGAAGGAGGGCAATCCCAAGATGATTTACGCAGCCATGCAAAACGTATGGTGAAAATGAGTGGACGGTATCGGCTGGAAAACATTTCATAAGATGATTTTCCGTTATCCCAGGAAAACACACTTAAAATGGGTGTTTCAATCATAGGGATGACAAACAAACGGTCGGTCCATTTAAAACCATAACCCAAACGGTAATGCAGTTGCATCATGAATTTTGCGGGATCATTCGGGTTTTGATAGGTGGTCACTCCCGAATAGGACGAACTTCCACCAATGCGGTAATCAATGTTTAGTCCCAAAGAGTTTTGCCAAAATTCGTAATCGTTTAATTGCACTACATTGTTGAGGTTGATGTTACCGGTGAGGTAGCTGTGTTTGAATGCACCGTTTCCTTCGGAAGTGGCAAATGGGGTATTGCTTCCTTCCTGCAAAAATTCGCCGGTGAATTTTTCTGTCCCTTTGAATTTTTTAAAGGCCAGTGAATAATCCATATAGGCAAACAAATAGCCGTATTTGAAAATATGGTAACGACCTGCTTCAAGGTACAAACCGATTTTTCCTGCCGGATCGAAGGTGACGTTATAAGTAGTGTCGTTGCTTTCGTAAAGGGTTTCGGGGGTGTTTTTAAAGCGGTTAGCCATATAGGTAATGCCGGGAGCAAAATGCCATCCGCTAAGTTTGTACTGACCGTTTAGGTTAACCAATGGCATGTTTTTACGGCCATAGGTACGTTGCGCAAAGGCTTGCATTCCCATCAGCACCAAAAACAAAAAAATCAGTCCCTTTTTCATAAGTGTAAAATTAGGCAAACAGAACCCCTAAACACTAGTGTTTTGTCCGATTTTTAATGAGATTTGTCAACAAATACCATGTGTACAACAAATCGACCAAAACCTGTTAAACCTTCGGCACGTTTTTCGGTCATAACTACACCAAAACAAAAAATCCAATGAGACCCATTAAGCTTTTTCAAACAGGACTATTTTTAGTCGCCGGGATGGTGTTATTTACTTCCTGCCGCCGCGATCGTGAGGATTCCAATTTTGCGGTTGCTTCAGACAATGCCCAAGCTGAAAGCTATTTCAACGAATTAAAAAACATTGCCGATGAGGCTTATTCCGGAACCATGGTGCTTTACCGCAGTGCTGCAGATACCTTGGTGTACGGTTGTGCAACGGTTATCCGCGATACCACTGCCAGTCCCAAAACCATTACGGTAGATTTCGGTACTACCAATTGCACCTGTAACGATGGTAAAAACAGAAGAGGGAAAGTCATTACCACTTATACCGGAATGTACCGCGATTCGGGAACGGTGATTACCCACACCACAAGTAATTATTTTGTGAACGACAATCAGGTGATTGGAACCAAAACGGTTACCAATGGCGGACACAATACTGCCGGTAATCTTTTCTATAACATTAATGTAAGTGGATCGGTGGTGAAAGCAAATGGAGGAGGTACCGTAACCTGGAATTCTACCCGCGTTCGCGAATGGATTGCAGGTGCTTCTACCTTGATTTGGAGTGATGATATCTATTTGATTTCAGGTTCTGCAAATGGAACCGCTTCCAATGGCGAAACCTTTACGGCAAACATTACAACGCCTTTGCGCAAAGAAATTGGTTGCTATCATTTTGTGAGCGGTGTTATAGAAGTGAATCCTGCCAACCACGCACAACGCATCATCGATTTCGGAAACGGAACATGCGACAATACGGCAACGCTTACCATTAACGGCAATACCTATACCATCAATCTGTATTAAGTTCTTGCTTTAAACTAAAATAAGAGGAGTCGGCTTCGGTCGGCTCTTTTTTTACTTACCAAGTTCGCTTTTGGCGAACTTTATTGTTATTTTTACACATGCGCATTCATTTGATTAAAACCAAAAGTGTATTAGCGTTTATTCAGGATAATCCGGAATCACGGGTGTTTTTTATGTAATGGTTAACCGTAGTTCAAAATGCAAATTGGGTTTCACCTGCAGATGTAAAAAAGACATTTGGTTCGGCCGATTTTTTAGGGGGAGGTTCGAATCGGATTGTATTTGATGTTGGAGGAAATAAGTATAGGGTAATTGTAAAATATCATTTCGGAAAAAAGGAAGTCCATTTGTTTATTTGCTGGATTGGAAACCATATGGAATACGACAAGGTTTGCAAGGCGGGACTTCAATACCACAATAATAATTATTGATATGAAGTATAAAGTAATACATAGCAAAATGCAGTACTTGTCGTATTGCAGGATTTTGGAAGAATTGGTTTTTCTCCCGCGTAAAAGCAAAATACAGCGCGAAGAAATCGAATTGCTAACGCTTTTGATTCATGATTATCAGGAAAGGCTTTTAGCCATCGAAAAGCCGGATGTAATTTCCGTTCTAAAAAACTTAATGCAGGAAAGGGGGCTTAATGCAAGTCTTTTGGCTCAAAATTTAGGTCTTGGCAAAAGCTATATTTCCGAAGTGTTGAATAAGAAAAAAACAATCTCATTAAATCTTGCCGGGAAATTGGCTTCATTTTTTGCGGTAAGCCGAGATCTGTTTTTGATGCCTTATGCTAAAAATCATCCTGAAGAGTCAGCCTTCGCAGCTAAAACGAAAAGTCAGTATAGCCTCAAATCGCGCCGGGTAAAAAAAAAGAAATGAATGAATTGAAAACGCTAAGGTCCTTCAAAAATTCATTTCAATTTTTATCTTGGTTTGATGCGTATTAAGTTCATTCCCATTCGCAAAAAGGTTGTTTCACCAAATTGGAATTAAAATAACGTTTATCCTGAGTTACTTCTGCTGCAATCCAGTCCGGTTTTTCGAAGCTTTCGTTTACGGATTGCAATTCGATTTCGGCCACAATCAATCCTTCGTTTTTTCCGGAAAACACATCGATTTCCCAGGTGTGATTTCCATGTGGAAAAAGGAAGCGGGTTTTGGATAATTCGCCGGTGCAAAAATGATTGAGCAGCTGAGCAGCATCATCCAGAGGAATGGTGTATTCAAATTCAGATCTTACAGCGCCTTCGTTTTTGCCTTTGATGGTAAGAAATGCCTCGTTTCCGGAAATACGCACGCGGATGGTTTTTTCAGGATCGGTGCTGAGGTAACCTTGGCGAATAAGTTTTTGCTTACAATTGTTTTTTATCTGATTCCATCCTTCGTGATGCACCAGGAATTTGCGTTCAATTTCAAGAGCCATAGTCTAATTTGTAGCACGAAATTAAGCAAACCAAGTCAACTCTTCGGATATCATTTTTTGATTTCAATTTTCAACATCACTCCTTGTCCGGGCGCGGTTTGAAACTGGTACGTTCCGTTGATGGAGTTAATGCGACTGGTAATGTTTCGTATTCCGATACCATCCTGATTGCGTTGGTTCCATTCAAAGCCTACGCCATTGTCGGTAAGGATGTATTCCGATTTGTCCGGATGGAAAATCATTTTGATTTGTACGTGTTCTGCTTCGGAATATTTCTGACTGTTTTTAACAAACTCCTGAACAACGCGGTATAAATTGATATTGATTAAAGGATCTTTTTTGTGTTCTGTGCCTACCACCTCCAAACCATAGCGAATACGGTCGACGCGATTGAGTCGGTTGATCAGGCGTTGAACCGCATCTACCAAACCATGTTCGCGAAGGTCCCTAGGCATCAAATCGTGCGATACCATGCGGGTTTCTTCGATGGTTTGTTTCACCATGGTTTTTAATTGTCCAACCACCTCACGGTACTCTTCCGAATGCACATCCTGAATTTGTTCCAGCGAGTGGATGAACATGGAAAGTCCAACCATGTTTTGTAGAATTCCATCATGCAATTCGCGCGACAATCTTTCGCGTTCTTTTTCCTCTGCTTCTACTGCAGAACGCAATATGAGTTTCTCAGAAAGTTTTCTTGGTGTAATATCGATATTGCGAATTACGGCTTTGGTATGCTCGCTTTCGTAACCCGTAACCACCAATAAAAACCAATGCTCACCATCGTCTAATTGATAAGGGTATTCGATGCTGAATTGTGGTGATTTTTTTTGCAGAACATCTTTGATTCCGTGAATGGCAGGACCAGAGAATTCACTTTGCATCATTTCGGCTCCCGTAAAGAAACTAGTACCTTCTTTGAAGAATCTAAAGTGGTAAAATGCTTCTGTAGCCTTTTTCCAGGCATTGTTTGCCTTTAGAATGGTACCATTTTCGTCAACCAATGCAATCTGTGAATTTAACGATGAAAGAATGCCCTTATTAAAAGCTTCACTTTCACGTAATGCATGCTCGGCTAATTTCTGGAGAGAGACATCTTGTGCCGTTCCGAAAATTTTGATGGTTTTTCCGCTTTCATCCTTTTCCGCCAATCCGGTGCAAAATAAAGTTTTGGTAGAGCCGTCATCCAGTACGATGTCGTGTTCCATGTTATAAGAAATTCCTTCCGAAAGCGCATTATTGAACTTAACCATCAATGGTTCATAATGTTTGGGTGCAATACGAGTGGTGTAGGATTGCAATAGAGCAGGACCTTCAAGGCTTGGATCCAAATCAAAAATGGAATACAGTTCATCCGACCAAATCAAACTTCCGGTTTTGGCATCAAATTCCCAACAACCAATTTTTGCAATGCGTTGGGCAAGGTTTAGGCGTTGTTCGCTTTCGGCTAGTTTTAATTGATTGCGTTTAATTTCAGTAATATCGGTTAAGGTAGAAAGAAGCACTTTTTCTTCGAAGAGGTTGATAACTTCTGAAGAGACAGAGCAAATGAGGCGTTGACCATTTTTTCGTTTCAATTCAACTTCCATTCCTTTTACTTCGCCGAATTGTTGCAATTCTTCAACAAGTTTAAAGCGGTCATCCGGGTCGACATAAAACAAGGTGGTTGGTTTTCCGATATAATCATCGGGTCGCACCAAAAAGGTTTTTTCAAGCGCTTCGTTTCCGAGTAACATCAATCCATCCGAGAGTCGTGATACCACCATCGGCGATGGATTGGAATTGAACATGATTTTTAAATTCAATTCGCTGTTGCGCAAAGCTTCATGCGTTTTGATACGGTCGGAGATGTCCTGGAAAGATGCGAATAGTCCGATAGGATGACCAAACTCATTGCGCGCAACATTGGCCACCATCTCACAAACAAAAGTGGTTTCATTTTTTCTTTTGGCAACGATTTCACCTTTCCACGCACCCTTTTCGAGGATGTGCGGAATGACTTCGTTTTTGTTTTTCCCGGCGAGCAATTCTTCCGGATTTTTCCCAATGACTTCCGAAGCTTGGTCATACCCAAACATTTCTCGAAAGGCATCATTCACAAAAGTGATTTTACCATCCAAATCGCCCATGGCAATCCCGGTAATGGCTGAATCTATGGCGTATTGATAAAGTTTGAGTTGTTCCTCAATGTTTTTTTGCGGTGTGATATCGGTAACCGTTCCAATAACAATTTCCGGTTCACCTTTTTCATCGTAAATGATTTCTCCGATTTCTCGTACCCATTTTACATATCCCGAATCGAATACCAAGCGGTGAACGGAGTCGTAGTTTGATTTGAATTTTACTGCTTCATCGTAGGCTTCCTGAACACGAATAACATCATCGGGATGCAGCTTTTGCATGAACCAATCGTAATGAGAAAAGTTGCTGTTTTCCGGGTATTCGTAAATGTGATATGCGTTTTTCGACCACTTTACTTCATTGGTTTTGGGATTAAATTCCCAATTCCCCATGTTGGCAATGCGTTGTGCTTCGTTGAGCCAATGTTCGCTTTCCACAATTTTTTTGCGGAATTCCGTTTCAATGGATACATCATTGATGGTGGCAAAAAAGAATTCAAGAGAGCCGTCTTCCTTTTTTACACTCGATGGTCGCACACGGGCGTTGAAGCGTTCTCCGTTTTTTTTCTTGAATATTAGTTGACATTCCGTTTTTTTTCCTTCCCAGGCTTGTTGAAAGGAATGGATGATTTCTTCCAAATGTTCCGGTGCCCAAAAGGGGTAAGGAGCAACACTTCCGATCAGTTCTTCTTTGGAATATCCCGTGATGTTGCATAAAGATTCATTCACATTGATCACAATGCCCGAAGGATCTGTCATGATGAATCCTTCCGACATTCGTCCAATGATCTTTTGAGAGTATTCCTGTTCTTTTTTGAGGGATTGTTCTTGTTTTTTCCATTCCGTAAGGTCTTTTAAATGACCTTCAATGCCTTGCTCTCCGCTTTCGGGAATGGTATAGGCGATGGCATGTTCGCGAACGAATTTTTCATTTCCGTTTTTACAGATAATGCGGTATTCAATGATCTGCATGTTTTTCGACTCAAACAGCGCAGTACGGAATTGTAACACTCTCTCGCGGTCTTCAGGATGAATGAAATCAAGAAGTATGTTTTTGTTGTTTTGTTTTAAATCGTATTGAGAATAGCCGGATAATGTTTCACAACCTTTGGAGAGCAGTAATAGGGTCCAGTTACCATCGTTTTTGCATTTGAAAAACATACCGGGAAATTGATCCAGCAAATGCGTGAATGTGACATCTTCTGTTCCAATTATTTGCGGAGCACCTCCAAAAGAAAAACTACCTTCCATCAAACTTATTTTTTGCCATACGGGTATGCTTAATGAAATTAGGTAATCCTGAATCCAAAAGAAAAAGGAAGCAGATAAATACGTGGATATACGGTGGAGTTGATTTGGAAATGAATCTGTATTACTACCTATACTCGATAAGTTGGTGATAGGTCTGGGTAACCTATTTCAGTCGTTTTTTACTGTCCTATCTACAGCATGAAAAATCCCGTTAATCACTATAGGAATCATAAAATGTTGTATGTTGTTGATTGTCAATTTGTTTTATGGTGAAAAAATCGCCTGTTCCTTTTTGGCCAAATGCCTCAATTCAGCTATTTTTGGCCTCCCGAATAAATTAATGTTATGGCCAGTACTGCTGATTTTAAGAATGGTTTGTGTTTCCGTTTTAACGGTGACTTGGTTACCATCCTCGAATTCCTTCATGTGAAACCCGGAAAAGGTCCTGCTTTCGTGCGTACCAAACTCAAAAGTCTGAACACCGGAAAAATCTACGACAACACCTTCAACTCCGGTGTAAAAATCGATACCGTTCGTGTGGAGCGTCGTAATGTGCAATTCTTGTTTCAGGACGAGCAAGGGTATCATTTCATGAACACCGACGATTACGAACAAATTTTTGTTCCTGAGTTCCAAATCAATTCACCCCAATTCCTCAAAGAAGGAAACGAGGCAGAAATGATGTACGAT
>JBIKKU010000086.1:0-9634 GCA_044360245.1 Flavobacteriales bacterium
ACTTATAACTTATTTCCATATGGCATATAACTTATTACTGACATCCCTTTTTCTCCTTAAAATACCTTCGTGTTAAAACCTTTTGCATTTCTCTTCTTAGAATAAGGTCGGTTAACAATGTCGGAAAAGGAATTCCGGGATTGGTCAATGAAAACTTTTTAATCATGCCTTCACTCACATCAATGCGGTAGAGCATGGCATTCATCATGCTTGGCTCATTGCGCAACATCAATTCAACAATGGGTAAAACCTGGTCGAACAACTCGCGGTAAGGTGTTTCGTGTTTTCCTGTAAACACGATGGAAAAAGAAAATTCCCCAAAATCTTTTTGCAATTGCGCCGCGGTTTCTTCAATGATGGCCTGCTCCTGATTATAGGGAATAAGGTGTGCGGGACTTTCGGGTAATTCCTCCATGAACCAAAAATGGTATGAATTGTTGATAGAAACAAGTGACATTGTATATTTAAAGGAATGAATCAAGGAAAAGCTAAAGTGCTCATCACCGGTGGATCGGGATTGCTCGGCACACGTTTAACGGAATTATTACTCTCCAAAGGCTATCAGGTTGCACATTTGGCACGCAAGCGTCATTCCAAAAACGGTGTGAAAGTTTACGAATGGGACCCTTCCAAAAACAAATTGGAAAAAGGAGCTTTGCATGGGGTTGATTATATCATCCATCTTGCCGGAGAAGGAATCGCCGATAAGAAGTGGACGCAAGAACGCAAAACGCAGATTTTACAAAGCCGTATACAAGGCCCTCGTTTTTTACTTGAAGAAGTGAAAAAACATTCCATTGCTCTGAAAGGATTTTTTAGCGCATCGGGTATCAATTATTTTGATCAAAAAAGTGATGTTGTTTTTGAAGAGCAAGACGCTCCCGGAAAAGATTTTGTTGCGGATGTTGTTGTGCAATGGGAACAAGCAGCCATGGCTTTTGGTCCACTTTGCAGAGTTGCCATGTTTCGTTTCGGAATGATTCTCGACCGCAACGAAGGAGGATTACCCAAAATATCTTTTCCTGTGCAATTTGGATTCGGAACTGCGCTCGGAAGTGGAAAACAATGGATGAATTGGATTCACATTGAAGATGCAGCACGATGTTTTGTTCACGCCATTGAAAACGAAACTATTCAAGGCCCTTATAATGCAGTAGCGCCGCAACATGTCAACAACAAAGAATTTACACGGGAAGTAGGTAAAGCTATCGGAATGCCTGTGTTTATGCCCAATGTACCTGCCTTTGTATTAAAACTTGTATTCGGAGAATTGTCGGAATTGGTGTTACAAGGCAGTAGAGCAAGTTCGAAAAAACTCAGCAACAGCGGATTTATTTTCCATCACCCGGAATTGCGTGAAGCATTGCAATCCATTCTTAAAGGATCACCCTATAAAAAGCAAAGCCTGCCTCAGAAAGAGAATGTAGCTTGAAGCATATAAGTTCTCGGCGCTTGGATATCACCCGGGCGACCCATGTATTCGAGGTTAAACACATTGTTCACCACGGCATTGAGCTTGAACCATTTTGAAAACGAATATGCAAGTCGCGCATCCATGACCACATAATCCTTATTGATTTTGTCGCGGTATTCAGGCAAACCCGGAAGTACATATGGACCTAAATCAAGAACTACTCCGGTGAGGTTGACTTCAAGGTGTTCGAAGGTGCGATCGATGTTGACCATTTTACTGGTATAGCGTGCACTGATACCTAAGGACCAATTTCCGTAATCAAATTGCACATCCGCTTTTCCGAGGTGTTTTACGCGGTATTTGAGCACGTTAACAGTATCAGAAAAAGAATGTACATATACACTGTCGTAATCACCGTCATATAAATTTTTGGTGGTTTTGGTATCCGAAATCACTTTTGGATTCATGTAAGTATAACCGGCAAAAATGGTGATCTCCAATTTTTTTCCAACTTTCCCTTTGGCCACCAACGAAAAATCTACACCACTGATACGTGCAGTTTCAGGAGCATTTTGTGCACGAAAACCTGACCATCGTCCGATTGAATTCGGGTGATTGGGATTCAAATTCAGTTGCACGGTATCCGGATTCCAAATACCAAATGTGAACTCCACCATGTTTTCGTATTGCGTAATAAATCCGGCCACATCGGCATAACCCATCCATTTTCCGAATTTGATACCCTGACGCAATCCAAGCTCTGCACTCCATCCGGTTTCAGCCAACAACTTTGGATTCGGAAAAATATTTAAAGCACCAACAGATGTGCTCACATATTTTTCGGCAACGGCAGGAAAGCGGTAACCCTGACCAAATGAACCGCGCAGGTATGTGCCGTCGTTCACTTTATAATTCGCCCCAAAACGCATTACGGGTTGAATGGGAATGTTGATGGTGTCTTTTTTTGTTTTGATGTCGATGGATGAAATTGTTTCTTCTGCATCGAGTTTGTAATACTCAAATCGAATGCCTCCGGACAAATTCCAACGACCGATTTTTTTATCCAACTGTCCGAATGCAGCAACATTGGTTCCCGAATGATCGCCATACAATTCCGAAACAATACGGCTTTTGTAAGAAGCAGCTCCGGCGGTTAAATTAAAATCTTTTCTGAAGCGTTTGGAATATTGGTACTCACCATACATGAGATATGCATCGGAACTTTGATTGGTGGCATTTTCATTTTTCACCCAATAATATCGGGTACGCAGCGAATGACGAGCTCCGGATTTGGTGTAATACGTAATGTAGGGATCGAGATTGAGTCGTTGTCCGGTATTTACGGAAATGGTCGATTCAGGATCTGTTTCGGGATCTGCACCACCAAAAGGCTGGTAGGCTTGATCGGCATGTGCCCAGATGAGAAAAATTCCGGCTTTCGATAATTGGTAATTTCCATTCACACCCAAGGATAATCCAGGAACATTTTTAAAACGGTAACGTGTATTAAAATTGAATCGCGTTCTTCTTTCTACTTCTCCTTCGCGGTATCCGGCATCATCAAAACCATTTGCACCTAGGACCAAATCAAATTGTCCGAATTTTTGAGAATGAAAAAAACCAACCGAACCAAACCCGCGGTTTCCATCCCACCATTTCAGCGTATCGCGCGCAGGTGCACCATACATACCGCCTACCATGGTAATTTTTGTTTGTGGTTTATCTCTTGGAAAAGAAGTACGGATATTGATTGCTCCATTTAATGCAGAAGAACCAAACAACACCGATGAAGCACCTTTAATCACTTCTATCTGCTCAATATTTTCAACGGGAAGCGTGTTCCATTTTACATCGCCTGCATCGGCAGACAACAAAGGCAATTCATCCACCAACATCAAAACACGACTACCGGCACCATAAGCAAATCCACTTCCTCCGCGAATACTTACCTGACCATCCTGCATGCTCACTCCGGGAACCTGTTCCATAATGGTCTCTACATTCACCGTACTTTTTGAATCGATGAGTTGTGGTTTAATAAGCGACATGGAAACAGTAACTTCTTCAAGTTTTTGTTCATAACGCCCTGCGGAAACAACAACTGCAGACAATTCCTGATTGGTTTCTTTCATGGAAACATCCAGCACCAAAGTCTGACCGACAACCAAGTTCACCTTCTGCACCAAACTATCATAACCAACAAAACGAAACACCAAGGTATGCTCTCCGGGAGTGGTCGAAATTTCATATTTACCATCCACATCGCTCGCTGATCCTTCACCATTTTCGGTAAGGACATTCACGCCAATCAATGGCTCTTTGCTTGATGCGTCGGTAATTCGTCCCTTAACAGTTGATGTTTGTGCATGAACCGAAAGCTGAAAACAGCTCATTAAAAACACCAGAAAACCAATATGAATTGCGTAAAATTTTGTTTTCATTCTTATTGCCTTAACATCTTGTTCAACGAAATATAACAATTTATTTGCGCGATTAAACCGATGTAGATAAGCTCGGGAGGCAAATTGGACAATCAGCCGCAAATTCCCTCTCAATCTTAAAAATAGTACGTCGAAATCATTTTCACTTTTCATCTGATTTACACGTGAGCAAAGTAGAAGAAAAACCAAAACAACGAGAAATCTTTCATGCTGTTGCACTCGGATTGTCCGAAGGTATTGGCCCCATTAACGCGAAAAAACTCATTGCCCATTGCGGTTCGGCCGAAGCTGTTTTCCGGGAAAAAAAACAGAACCTATTGCGCATTCCGGGCATTGGCGAATACACCACCAAAGGAATTCGAGAAGACTTAATGGACAGAGCCCATCAGGAAATGGAATTCATTCGTAAAAACAAAATTAACATTCATTATTACCAGCATGCCGACTATCCTCAGCGCTTGAAATACTGTGAAGATGGTCCACTCGTTTTATTCTCCTTGGGAAAAGGAAATTTCAATCAACAAAAATCCATTGCCATTGTAGGAACCAGAAATCCGACGGAATACGGAAAACGATTTACCGAAAAACTCATCGCCGATTTGAAGAGTTACAATGTATCCATCGTAAGCGGACTGGCATATGGCATCGACATTTGCGCGCATCGTGCCTGTGTCAAAGAAAAGGTTCCAACTTTTGGTGTATTGGCACACGGATTAGATCGTATTTACCCCGGAATACACCGAAGCGTTGCAGAACAAATGCTGGAGCAAGGAAAACTGATAACGGAATTCATGAGTCAGACCAATCCCGACCGCGAAAATTTTCCCCGAAGAAACAGAATTGTAGCCGGAATGACCGATGCCACCGTTGTGATTGAAACCGCTGTAAAAGGAGGCTCCATCATCACGGCATTACTCGCCAATGATTATTCACGCGATGTCTTTGCAGCTCCCGGAAGAGCCTTTGACGAACGATCGGAAGGATGTAACCGATTGATCAAAACGAACCGAGCAGCACTTCTTGAAAATGCAGAAGACCTCATACATGCAATGGGTTGGGGAACCAGCGGAAAAACTGCACCCGTTCAAACCGCTTTGTTTCCGGAAATGGATAAAGAAGAAGAAGTGGTTTTTGGAATACTGAAAAAAAATGGACCTACTCCAATTGACTTACTCACCCTTGAAAGCGGAATGAGCATGAGTCATGTCTCAGGACTATTGTTGCGTCTGGAATTTAAAGGACTGGTGGCATCAAAACCCGGAAAAATGTATGCAGCGCTTCTCTGACTTATTGCACAAAAATTCGTTTAGAGGAATCTGTTTCCGGAATGCACTCGCCTATCCTAACCATTCCATAGTCTTGTTCCATCACCGCTTGCAATTCAGCATCAATGGCAATCAATAATCCTCCATTGGTTTGCGGATCGGACAACACCAATAATGACTCGCCAGAAATCCCTTCTACATCGGCTGCATAAGCACTCCAATTGCGCATGGTTCCATCGGGATAGACAAACTGTGCGGCAAACTCTTTTACACCGGGAAGTAAAGGAATGCGGTCATAATATATTCTTGCCGCAACCTTGGATCCTTTGCACATTTCATGTAAATGTCCGAGTAAACCAAATCCGGTGATATCCGTCATGGCATGCACTTTTTCCATGGTACCAAAATCACTTCCTTGTTTGTTAAGCTGCACCAATTGTGTCACCAATTCCGATTTAAAATGATCAGAAGGCAATCCGCGTTTTATGGCAGTGCTCAACATTCCCGTGCCAAGACGTTTGCTCATCATTAGCACATCTCCCGGCTTTGCTCCAATGTTACGTTTCAAGTTTTTTCGCTCCAACACACCATTCACCATCAAACCAAAAACAGGTTCAGGAATGTCGATGGAATGTCCACCTGCAATCACAATTCCCGCTTCTGCACAAATCGATTTTCCGCCTGCAATGACTTCGGATGCGATCTCAGGCGACAACTTTGACAAAGGCCAACCTAATACCGCTAAAGCAAAAATAGGTGCAGCACCCATGGCATAAACATCACTGATGGCATTGGCTGCAGCAACTCTTCCAAAATCGAAAGGCTCATCGAGAATGGGTGTAAAAAAATCGGTGGTAGACACCAAACATTGTCCGTTTCCAATATCATATACCGCTGCATCATCACCGGTATGATTGCCAACGATTAACTTTTTATCATCGGGTTGCGTGAGATGATTCCCTAAAATAGTTTGTAAAGTAGCAGGCGCAATTTTACAACCACAACCGGCACCAATAGACCATTGCGTGAGACGAATACTTTCCATTAGATTTTATTTTGAGCACTCAGAATCAATTGTGCATTGCGTTCAGCATCCACCACATCGGACGAAACAAGAAACACAGATTCTTTCGTTCTTTGATCCGTTTTATGACGGTAAGCTTTGTCGTAATACACCAAACTATAAAAAAGACCCTTGCGCAAATCCCCATCACGTAAAGCCTGCAGCGCTTCTTTGGTTTGTTGCGGACCAATTCTTTTTTCAATTCGCTGTGTTGCATCCATCAATGCTTCGACTGGAAATACACCGTACATTTTAACGATATAATCCAAACGAACCTCAAATGGAATATCCAAATACCAAACTTTTGCGGAGCGCATTTGATCCCATAAAGCTTGTGGAATTACTTTATTTCCAATCAATCTTGATTCATCTTCTACCCAAAGGATTTTTTGCGCATCACTTTGGATGAGCTCCAGGCCAATTTCATTTTCAAACATTTCCTGAGACGGCGGTGCAGTTTCGCCTAAAGCACCGAAGGAAGAACCTTTATGATGTGCCAACCCTTCCAAATCAAGCACCTGATTTCCTTGCGAACGAATTGCGTGAAGGATTTCGGTTTTCCCACTTCCTGTTGGCCCTCCCAATACCTGAATATTTCGTTCTTTCGAAATTTCATCCAACATGCATTTACGAAAAGATTTGTATCCGCCTTTGAGCACAAAAACTTTGAAGCCGTAAAATTCAAGCAACCAGGATAAAAATCCACTTCGCATCCCTCCGCGCCAACAATGCACAATTAAGGTATTGTCTTTGGCAATGCGTTTGGCTTGTTGAATGTAGCCACGCAGTTTGGGACCGGCAATGTCTAGTCCACGCAAAATAGCATTTTGTTTTCCGTGTCGTTTATAAGCGGTACCAACAATGGCACGTTCCACATCATCCATCAAAGGAATGTTGTGTGCACCGGGAATTCTGCCATGAGAAAATTCCGCCGGAGATCTTACATCCACCACCGGAACTTGACCAAGTTTTTCCAGCAACTGTTCAACCGTAATAACAACAGGCATCTCAGAGTTCAGGTTTCACCTGGACTTTTGCAGCCAGAGCAACAGCTTTGTCTTTCACGGCATTCACATCCGTTCCAAGTTTATCGTAAGTTAACACCACCGCCATGCGACGGTACGGACGCGTTGTTGGTTTTCCGAAAATGCGGAAGTCAGTCATGGGATGCGCAGAAACGTGATCAACTCCCGAATATTTTGGATTGACTCCTTCGCCATGAGCCAGCACCACTGCAGATGCACCAACACGCTCTTGAGTAATTTCCGGAATAGGAATACCAAGTACTGCACGCGCATGCAATTCGAACTCCGAAAAATTTTGAGTTCCCGCAAGGGTTACCATTCCGGTATCGTGAGGACGAGGTGACAACTCCGAAAAATAAACTCCATTTTTTTCCGAAATAAAAAATTCTACTCCCCACAAACCTGCACCGCTTAATGCTTTAGTCACCTCTGCTGCCATGTGCTGCGCTTCTTTAAGGTGCATTTCGTTCATGGGCATGGGCTGCCAACTCTCTTGATAATCGCCACGTTCCTGACGATGTCCGATTGGAGCACAAAACAAAGTAGGACCATTTTTTTGCGTCACCGTGAGTAGTGTGATTTCATAATCAAACGAAATAAACTCTTCTACGATCGCCTCCACAATATCTCCGCGCGATCCTTCAACTGCGTATGCCCAAGCATTTGCAATATCTTCTTCGGACTTGATTACACTTTGTCCTTTTCCGGAAGACGACATTAAAGGTTTAATCACACAAGGCAAACCTGTAAATTTCACTGCTTCACGCAATTCAGCTTCACTTGTTGCATAAGTGTATTTCGCAGTACGCAATCCCAATTCCTTTGCTGCCAAATCGCGAATGGCTTTGCGATTCATGGTAAAATTTGCAGCCTTTGCAGAAGGAACAACTTGAATTCCTTTTTGCTCGTAATCGTAAAAACGTTCTGTGCGAATGGCTTCAATTTCGGGAACTATCAAATCCGGTTGGTGTTTGGCTACAATACGATCAAGCGCATCACCATCCAACATGTTAATCACTTCACGATCATCTGCTACTTGCATGGCAGGCGCATTATCGTAGGAGTCAACCGCAATCACGTATTGTCCGTAACGTTTTGCGGCAATCACAAATTCCTTTCCGAGTTCACCGGATCCGAGTAAAAGTATTTTTTTGATCATTGTCTTATTCTTCAAAGTGAAACACAAACATTTTTTGGCTCCGTGAAAAAACGCAGCGCTTCGAAACCTCCTTCACGACCAACGCCGGAACTTTTGACGCCACCAAAAGGAGTACGTAAATCGCGCACCAACCAGCAGTTGATCCAAACAATTCCGCTATCAAGCTGCGATGCAACACGGTGTGCACGTTTTAAGTTGGACGTCCAAACTGTTGCTGCCAAACCGTATTGCGTAGAGTTGGCATACATCAATACTTCTTCTTCGGTATCGAAAGGCATGATGGTAACAACAGGACCAAAAATTTCTTCCTGATTCGTTCTGCAATCAAAAGTTAATCCTTCAATAACGGTTGGTGCTAAATAATATCCTTCCGAAAATGCACCGGAAAGCTCAACACGATGTCCACCGCAAAGCACTTTTCCTCCTTCTGTTTTGGCAAGCTCTACATACGACAAAACTTTTTCCATGTGGGGTTTGGAAACAACTGCTCCCAGATTGGAATCTTCTGCAGCGGGATCACCCACTTTCATGGCCTTGGTACGTTTTACAAATTCATCGCGGAATTTTTCATAAATGGGACGCTCCACAAAAATGCGCGAACCACAAAGACAAATTTGTCCCTGATTGGCAAACGATGAACGCATGGTCGTTTTCATCATCTCATCAAAATCGCAATCGGCAAAAATGATGTTGGGATTTTTTCCGCCAAGTTCGAGCGATAATTTTTTAAACATGGGCGCTGCTGTTCTGGCAATTTCTGCACCCGTTGTTGTTCCACCGGTAAACGAAATCGCTTTAATGCCTTTGTGTTTGGTCATGGCTGCACCAACTTTTCCACCCAAGCCGTGCACGATGTTCAATACACCTTTAGGCAATCCGGCTTCCATGCAAAGTTTAGAAAGAAGAAAAGCAGTCATGGGAGTTACTTCACTCGGTTTGGCAACCACACAATTTCCTGCTGCAAGCGCCGGTGCGATTTTCCAGGTGAACAAATACAGAGGAAGATTCCAAGGAGAAATACAACCTACAACACCAATCGGCTGACGTAATGTATAATTGAATCCACGATCTTCCATGGAATGGGAATCACTTCCAAAATGCAAAATGGCAGTTGCGAAAAAACGCATGTTGCTGGATGCACGCGGAATATCGACTGTGCGAGCCAACTTTACCGGTTTTCCATTGTCTTTGGATTCTGCCTTTGCCAGCATTTCCAAATCGCGATCAATGAGGACGGCAATTTTATTGAGAATAGCATAACGCTCTT
>JBIKKU010000431.1:0-2568 GCA_044360245.1 Flavobacteriales bacterium
GGAATGCGTAGCGCATATTCAACCAATTCATGGTCGAGAAATGGCGAACGGATTTCAAGTGCATGTGCCATACTCATGCGATCGATTTTGGTGAGCATGTCATTTCCCAACACCAGAAAAACATCATTGCGTAAAATTTCTTCCAGATTCCCTTTACGAAGAAATGGACTAATCATCGCAATAAGTTCGGTGCGTTCGTTGTATGAAAATGGATCTTTCAACAAGCTGAATGCAAGATCGGAATTCGTCCAACTGGCCCATTCGAAATACCGCAATTGATCGGGCATTTGGAGTCCTCTGGTATACCTTGCGATACGCGCCCATTTGTCGCTTCTTCCGTTTTTTCCTTTTGGTAATGCAAATCCGAGCCAATACAAAAAAGTGTTTTTCAATCCTGCTCTTCGCGCAAGCAAATGCGCACGGTGTTTGTTGTAACCGCCAAACAATTCATCTGCACCATCTCCCGATAAAGCGACGGTCATGTTTTTTTTCACTTTTTCACTAAGCAATCCTACCACGAGAGAAGAAGAATCGGCAAAGGGTTCGCTGGAGTAATGCAGCATGTTTTCGAGTGCTTCGCTTAATTCTTTTTCGGTTACCGGAATGCATTCGTGTCGACTCCCAATATGTTTTGCGGCGATTTGTGCATATTGACTTTCATCCCGGTGTGGTGCATCAGGAAAAGAAATGCTAAAGGTTTGCAAGTCGGATTTTTGTTGTCGTGCCAATGCCGAAACAATTGTTGAATCGATTCCGCCGCTTAAAAATGATCCAAGTGGAACATCTGCCACCATGCGCCGTTCGGTAGCGATTTCCATACGTTCGCGCAATTGGGCTTGTATCGTTTGTAGGCCGGAAAAATGTTTTGGATCGAATGTTGCGTTTTCGGGAGCGTACCAATTTTCAAGTTGCAATCCTTGCTTTCCGTATTCCAAAATACATCCTGCCTGAAGTTGAAACACACCATTTACAATGCTGAGTGGAGCAGGGATATAGCTCAGGCTGATCAGGTATTGCAGTGCCCTTTTATCAATTTCCTTTTCAATAGGGTACTGCAGTAAACTTTCGAGTTCTGATGCAAAATACAGGGTGTCTTTTTGTTTGCTCCAAAACAAGGGTTTTTCGCCAAAACGATCTCTTGCCAACAACAAGGTATTTTCCTCTTGATCAAAAAATGCGATGGAGAAAAATCCATTGAGCCGATGCAGAAATTTTTTACCGTGTAAAATCAGTCCTTGCATCAGGACTTCCGTATCCGAATTGGATTTGAAAACAATCGATTTGAATTCTGCGCGAAGCTGTTTGTAATTGAAAATTTCGCCATTAAATACAAGGGCATATCGTCCGTTTTGCGCCACAAAAGGTTGGTGCGCAGCCTCCGTACAGTCGATAATGCTTAAACGACGATGACGCAAAAGACAGTGTGCAGTGTTGAGTTTTCCTTCGTGATCCGGTCCGCGGTGTTGCAGTTTTTCGGATGCACGATTGGCAAAGTGTTCCAGAGAAAACACGTTTTCGGTCGGATGAAAGGTTCCGGTAATGCCACACATAGCGTTAGTAAAGATACATTCTGTCGCTCAATGCTATGCCAAATGATTCTTATCTTTAGGTAAGTTTTTCAAGCTATACTCTATGAGGTACTTTTTTCTGTGTTGGATCCTTTTCATTTTTATTGGTTCCAATCGGCTGTCGGCCCAGGTGAAGCTGCCTGTTCCTGCAGTTGTTGAAGATACCCTGACCAATGTCGAAAAGGCGGTCATTGAGTTTATGAAGGACCCCGAATTAAGGAATGCTGCTTTATCCTTTTATGCTGTCGATTTGACCACCAAAAAGGAAGTGGTGAATTACAATGGCTGGATGAGTATTGTTCCTGCCTCGTGCATGAAACTTATTACCACAGCAACGGCTCTGGAAATTTTAGGTTCAGGATACCGCTTTAAAACCACCTTGCAATACACCGGATACATCGATGACAATTGTGTGCTGCATGGCGATTTGATCATCAAAGGCGGAGGTGATCCGACATTGGGTTCCAAATTTTTTACCGATGGCGATCCTTCCGAATTCCTTCAGAAATGGGCTCATGCGGTACAGTCGGCCGGGATCGATTCCATCGCCGGAAACATCATTGCCGATGCAGAAATTTATGGTTGGGAGATGGTTCCTTCCACTTGGGCTTGGGGCGATTTAGGAAATGGTTATGGCGCCGCACCTTGTGGATTGTCCATTTACGACAATACTTGTGTGCTTGAGTTTAAAACAGGCAGTCAGGCAGGCGATTCTGCGCATATCATGTGCATGCATCCCTATGTGCCCGATTTGGAATTTATCAATGAAGTTGAATCAGGAAATTCTCCAGATGACAATTCGTATATTTTTGGTGCTCCTTATGCTTACGATCGTCACATTAAAGGAACGCTGCCCAAAGGAAAAGAATCGTTCGAGGTTAAAGGGACTATTCCAGATCCGAGTTACCTCTGTGCCTTTGAACTTATGTATGCCTTACGTCAGTGGAACATTGGAATAGGAGGAACCGCAACAACCGTGCGTATGCAGAAATTGCAACAG
>JBIKKU010000088.1:0-9621 GCA_044360245.1 Flavobacteriales bacterium
AAATTTCACACCTTCCAAATAAGGCAATTGGTTTCCGTGTTGATCCACTTCCCAGTAATTCGGATTGCGCTCGAGCAATACCATTTCACCTTCTTTGAGTGTTTTGATGATGAAAGGACCGGTACCCACCACTTTGGTGCGCATATCGTCTTTGTACTTTTCGTAAGCTTCCTTAGGATATACCCAGCATCCAGCATGTGCAATGATTTTTGGAAATGCAGAGAAGGAGAAATTCAAATCAATCGCCAAAGTGTGATCATCTACAACACGAACACCGCTTACACCACCTTGTGGAGCAGCTCCTTTTGCAGAAGCTTCGTAATGTTCATTAGCTCCTTTTACTTTATCCTTGAACAACCAATACAATTTGTTGTCGCCCGAAGCAGTACACAAACGATCGAAACAATATTTGAAATCGCTTGCTTTTACTTCACGACCTTCACCACCCTCAAAACAGGCGTCGTTGTGGAATTTCACACCTTTGCGTAATTTGAAAGTAAATACCGTTGCATCAGGATTGGCTTCAAAAGTCTCGGCCAGACAAGGCACAACTTCAAGGGTTTTCTGGTCAAATTTGAGCAGACCTTGATACATCTGACTGGCAATGTGATGCGAATAAATATCATTGATGCTCAGCGGAAAAAGGTTCTTGAAGTTCTCCACTTCATTCACCTTGAAAATTCCACCTAAGTTCACACCACCTTTGCCCTCGCGGATGACAATTTCATCTTTTTTCTTGCCACCGCCGCAGGAAGCCATCAAAGCAGCGAGAACTACAACAGAAACGAGCTTTTTTACCATTGTGTGTTTGTATTTTTGAGGTAAGCGCAAATATAGATAAATAAATCAGACCGAAAAGCCCAATCCATAAGCGGTTGATTGGGAAATTCAACGGTCTGGGTCAATCGATTTCCAAAAGTACCGGACAATGGTCCGAATGCTTTGCCTCCGGTAAGATTCTGGAAGACAGCAAACGGTCTTTCATGGCCTGAGTTGCCATATGGTAATCAATACGCCAACCCAGGTTCTTGTTTCGTGCATTGGCCCTAAAACTCCACCAGGTGTACTGATGGGGTTCCTGATTGAAAACCCGAAACGTATCTACAAAACCGGAAGCAACAAAACGGTCGACCCATTCGCGCTCTTCGGGCAGAAATCCTGAGGAATTCTTATTGGAAACAGGATTGTGGATATCGATGGCTTTGTGGCAAATGTTGTAATCGCCGGAAATAATAAGGTTGGGACAAGTCTTCCTTATTTTCTCGGAGTAGGGTAAAAAATCTTCGAGGAATTCCATTTTGAAGGCTTGTCGGTCCTCACCTGAACTTCCACTTGGAAAATAAGCGCTCATCACCGAAAAATCATCGAAATCACAACGGAGAATGCGCCCTTCGTGGTCGTATTTGGGCATTCCGCATCCTACTTCCACGTTTTTTGGCCTCATCCGACTGAAAATGGCCACACCACTATAGCCCTTCTTTTCGGCAGGGTGCCAGTGGGTAAAATAACCAAGGTCTTCAAAGGGTTTAACATCAATTTGGTCGGGCGTTGCCTTTATTTCTTGCAGGCAAACTACATCGGCATTGACGGCTTTCAGCCACTCTACCCAGCCTTTTCCCATGGCAGAACGTATGCCGTTGACGTTATAGGTAATGATTCTTTTTGACATGCCTCAAAAATAGGAAGTATGATTCGGTATGCAAGGAAAAAGGATTTTGACGTTATTTAGCTGCGATGCGCGAAAAAATACTTTGTATTCTGATTTTACTGCTGAGTCTCCGAGCGGATGCTCAGTGGTCGAATCTGCGCGAAAAAAAAATCATTTGCACAGGCGATACTTTGGTGCTGGATACCCTAAGCATCGTTTCGGAAAGCCTTATTGTTAAAGGCAAAAACGGTCAAATTCCGGATAGCCTTTTTTATTTCAATCCCAATGAGGCATTGCTGTTGATCAGGGATTGTAAGGGCGATACGCTGCTTCTCAGCTACCGTGTTTTCCCCTTAAGGCTTAGTCAAACCTTTCAACGGCACGATGCCTCCAAACTGGAGCCTGATGCGCAAGGGAAAGTCAATCCCTTCAGCTATACTGCAAATAGCATCAATACCGATTTGTTCAGCAACGACGGACTCAACAAAAGCGGTAGTATTTCGCGAGGAATTGCATTGGGAAACAATCAGGACTTGTCGGTTAACTCTTCCCTAAACTTGGAGTTATCGGGAAAAATCACAGAAACCATTCGCATCGATGCATCCATTACAGACGACAATATTCCGATTCAGCCCGATGGAAATACCCAACAATTGCAGGATTTCGATCAGGTGTACATTCGTGTTTACGACGACAGACACTCGCTTCGTGCGGGTGATTTTTGGCTTCCCAAACCCAAGGGATATTTTTTGAATTACAACAAAAGAGGTCAGGGAGCTTCTTTCTCCATGCAACGTGGCACAAGCGATTCAACGGGCATTTTGGAAACACGAAACAGCGTAGCAATATCGAAAGGAAAATTCTCCCGTCATGTTTTCCAAGGTATTGAGGGCAATCAAGGTCCATACCGCCTAAAAGGTGCGGAAAACGAAACCTTCATCATTGTGTTGGCCGGAACAGAAAGTGTTTACATCGATGGACAATTGCTGAAACGCGGTCAGGAATTCGACTATACCATCGATTACAACACTGCCGAAATCACCTTCACGCCAAATCAACTTATTACCAAGGACCGCAGGATTGTAGTCGAGTTTCAGTACTCTGATAAAAACTATGCGCGCACCATGTTGGAGTCATCGACTTCGTACACAACCAAAAAATACACGGCGTATTTTAATTTTTACAGCGAGCAAGATTCCAAAAACCAACCCATTTTACAAGAGCTTAGCGATAGCGCCAAAATACTTTTTGCCAACATTGGAGATAGTCTGGATCTCGCTGTATTTCCATCGATCTCGGAAGTTGGATATTCGGACAATCTGGTGTTGTATGCCTTGCGTGATTCGCTCGGATACGATTCTGTTTTTGTATTCAGCACATCGCCCGATAGCGCCATTTACAAATTGCAGTTTTCTTATGTTGGAGAAGGCAAAGGAAATTATGTACAAAGTGATTTCACGGCACTTGGAAGAACCTTTCGTTGGGTAGCCCCGGATACCATTGGTTCGGTGATTTACAAACAAGGAAATTATGATCCGGTTATTTTACTCATCTCTCCAAAACGTCGACAAATGCTAAGCGCCGGAACTGAATGGCGTTTTGGAAAATACGGCAAAGCCTTGGCTGAAGGTTCATTCACGAATACCGACCTAAACACTTTTTCATCCAAGGGAAATAGCGACAATCAGGGATTTGGAATCAAACTGAAATACGAAAACAAACACCGCATCGGCGATTCGGCAAAAGCCATGCGACTTATTACGAATGTCAATCTCGAAACCATTTCTGCCACCTTCAAACCCATTGAGCGTTTTCGCGCCGTGGAATTTGAACGCAATTGGAACATTCAGAACCGGACCCTCGAAGGCAATCAATACATAGCAGATGCGGAAATTGGTTTACAGAAAAAAACATTTTCATCTACCTACGGATTGAATTCCTTTTTTGCGGGAGATGATTACACCGGTATTTTACACCGATTAAAAATCATTCAAAACGGAAAACATCTCACTACAGATATTCAGGCCAGTGCTTTGCAAACAGATGGATTGCAAAACACCGACTTCATTCGGCACAAAGCGTTTATCAAATATGCGCATCCCCTTTTCAGCATTGGATTTCGCGACGACCACGAATGGAATCGATTTTATGTCAACAACTCCGATAGTTTAAGCAAATCCTCTTATCGTTTTTACGATTGGCAAGTGTTTGCTTCAAGCAATGAACAAGCACCAAATCGTTTTGAAATTTATTACCGCGAGCGCTACGATTGGAATTCCGATTATTTGTCGCTGAAAAATTCAGCCAATGCGCGTCAATATGGTTTCATCACTGACTTAGCAAAAAATCCCAAAAACCGATTGCGAACCAACATCGGCTACCGCGAATTGCGTATTACCGATTCAACCTTAACCTCGCAGAAACCGGATCAAACGCTTGTTTCGAGATTGGAGTACGATTTACGACTTGCCAAAAATGCATTTGTTTTCAATACCTTTTATGAAATAGGTACAGGACAAGAGCTCAAAAAAGAATTCATTTATGTTGAAGTCCCGGCCGGACAAGGCATATACACCTGGGTAGACTACAACGAAAACGGCGTTAAGGAACTCAATGAATTTGAAATCGCCGCCTTCCCGGATTTAGCAACTTATATCCGAACCTTTACACCAAGCAATACCTACATCCGAACTTATTCCAATGAATTTAGTCAGAGCGTGCAAATCAATCCTGCGCTGCTATGGCGAAACAAAAAAGGCATTAAAAAAATTCTTGCGTTTTTTTCTTCTCAAACATCTTATCGGGTTGAACGAAAAACCAATCAAGAAAACGGAGCAGATCGCTTCAATCCTTTTGTTGCTTCGGTATCAGATTCCTCACTACTCACGCTTGGTTCATCTTTCAGGCAATCTTTGTTTTTCAATCGCACCAATGCAGCATTTGGAGCGGATTATTCATTTCAAGATGTGCAATCGAAAAGCTTGCTCACCAATGGATTTGATTCCAGAGGAAACCAGTACCACCAGTTAAAATTACGTTGGAATTTTTCGCCGGAATACAGTGTAATTCTTGGAGGAGAAAAAGGCATCAAACGCAATGCTTCTGATTTTCTCAGTGGCAGAAATTACCGTATTTCTTATACGGAATTCATACCCAAATTTGTAGTCCAACCCAATGCCAAATTCCGCGTTTCGTTTTCCTACCGATATGCAGAAAAACAAAACAGCGAAGAATTAGGGAATGAGCAAGCCGTCTTTCACGATGGTGGTTTAGTCTTGAAACTGAACATCATCAATAAAGGAAGTTTTCAAGCCACCTTCAATTACATTCAGATTTCATATTCGGGCACGGTAAATTCATCCATTGGTTTTGAAATGCTTGAAGCCTTGAAACCGGGTAGAAATCTTACCTGGACGGCTACCTGGCAACAAAATTTGGCAAAACACTTACAGCTGAATTTAAACTACAACGCCCGCAAAACAGAAGGAAACAAAACCATACATTCAGGCGGTGTTCAATTGCGCGCGTTTTTCTGACATGAATAAAAAAATCTTATACCTGGTAATTGTGCTCGCGGGAATTCTAGTTGTTCCCAAAACACTGATGAACGGAATGTTCATGGATGGTCAGCAATACGCCTGTGTTGCGCAAAATATGGCCGAAGGTAAAGGAACATTCTGGCATCCGTACCTCAGCGAAACTTGGCAAAAGGCGGGCTCCAATGCCTTTATGGAACATCCTCCTTTGGGCTTTTTCCTCGAATCAATTGCATTCCGTATTCTTGGTGAATCGCTATACACCGAGCGCATTTTTTCACTTTTCCTATTTGCTTTTTCAGTAGTATTTCTCTTGTTGTTGATTCGTGAATGGCCATTGGCACAAAACCGAAAAACAACACTCTATTGGATTGTTCTTCTTTTCTGGATGAGCGTTCCTCTAGCTACCTGGAGTGTTCAAAACAATATGTGGGAGAATTTTCTAGTGTTCTTTGGTTTGTTTTCCCTATGGTTGCAATCGCGTGCCTACAATAAAAACCGCATGTGGTTATTTGCAATTGCAGGATTACTCGTTAGCGCAGGATTTTTCTGCAAAGGCGTTCCAGCTTTGTATCCTTTGGCCGGTCCACTCATTTTGGGGTTCATTGTTTTCAAAGTAAACATACGCAACATAGCGATTGGCTATGGACTGCTTTTTATCGGATTGCTTCTCCCTTTCCTGTTTATTGTGCAACAAGCGGAAGCTCTTGATGCAGTAAAGTTTTACTTAAACGAACGATTGCTTTTTCGTGTTCAAAATGAACCTACCGGAAATTCCCGATGGTCCACTTTGAGCGCTCTGTTCAACGAACTTTTGCCCTTGCTTATTTTAGGCTTATTGGTGTATTTCATTTACCGCAAAAAAGTCAATTTTTCTGCAAATTCTTTTTTTACCGCTGCTATATTCCTCGGACTATCCGCCAGTCTTCCTTTGATGGTAACCTCAGTTCAACGTGGCTTTTATTTGGTTCCTGCATTTCCTTGGTTTGCACTTGCAGGAGCAATTTGGTTCTTGCCTTTTGTAGAACAATACCTTCCAAAATCACATCCCAAATGGGAAAACCGAATCAAGTGGACAAGCCTCTTTTTATCCGTGGCACTAATTCTTGCAATTGTGTTTACTGCAGGTAAACCTTCGCGGGATGCCAAAATTTTAGCGGATGTCGACAGCATTGCTACTATTACCGGAAACAATATAATTCTTGGTACTCCTGATGCATTGCTTGACCATTGGAACACCCAGTTCTATTTTATTCGTTTTCATCACATCAGTTTCCATTGTGGATCAACAGATCACTCTTGGTACCTTGGCAAAAAAGGAGAAGCTGCCCCACAAGGATTTCAACTTCATTCCGCTTTTAACGAATATGATTTGTTCCTATCAACTAAGACCTTAGTTGATGATACATTCAATTAATAATTGTAGTTTTAAACCATGTCACGCACCATCCGACTTGTTGCTCCGGCACGTAAAATCAGCAAAGAAGAATTACAACCTGCTTTCGATGTTTTGAAAAAAAACGGGTACACCGTTTCCTATTCCGAACTCACGTTTGGAAACCATCATCAATATTCAGGCACAGAAGAAGAACGTATTTCCGATTTTCAATCAGCACTTGAGTCCGGCGATTCCGACATCCTGCTCTGTGTCCGCGGTGGGTATGGCACTTTACGCATTATCGATCGTATCGATTTTTCATCCTTGTTAAAACAGCCAAAGCTCATTTGTGGTTATAGCGATATTACCGTTTTGCACAATCACCTGCTTGCGCGATACAATATCAGTTCATTGCATTGCAGTATGCCGGTTAATTTTAACACCAATACTCCGGAAGCATTGCAAAGTCTAATTGACGCATGGAATGGAAATCCTTTGCACTATTCGGTTTCTTCGCACCCGCTTAACAGAGACGGAAATGCATCCGGAATTTTATTCGGCGGAAATCTATCCTTGATGTATGCCTTGCAAGGTTCCGCTTCCTTTCCCGACCCGAAAGGAAAAATATTATTCCTGGAAGACCTTGATGAATACCTCTATCATATCGATCGCATGATGTTGAGCCTAAAACGCAGTGGCGTATTGGAATCGATTTCGGGATTAATTGTTGGTGGCATGACAGACATGAAAGACAATGCTATTCCGTTTGGAAAATCAGCAGAGGAAATCATTCGCGAACATGTTGAGGAATACCATTACCCTGTTTGCTTTGGATTTCCGGCGGGACATCAGTCCGACAACAGGGCCTTATGGATGGGAAAAGAACTGAAGCTTTCTATCTCCGACCGAGCCGAAATACGATTCTGATTTCAATTCGTTGAAATCCACTATTTTTGCTGCATGAATATCCGCATTACCAAACGTTTCGAATTTGAACTCGCTCATGCGCTAACCCATCACCAAGGCATGTGTAAGGGCATTCACGGACATTCGTATAAACTCGAGGTAACTGTATTGGGCCAACCTAAATCACATGCGCCCGTGAGCGATTCCGGCATGGTAGCCGATTTTTCTGAAATCAAAAGAATCGTCAACAAAATGGTTGTCCATCCCTACGATCACGCATTGGTCATGACAGCCGAATACCTCAAGCGCAACAACATCGAACAAATTACAAGTCAGAAATTGATCCTGTTCGATGAAGAACCGACCTGCGAAAACATGCTGATTAAGTTTGTTGGTGACATTCAAAAAGAAATGCCTGCTCAACTCCAATTGATTTCCGTAAAACTTATGGAAACTTCGAGTTCATGGGCAGAATGGCGCGCGGAGGACAACCAGCTTTAAGGCTTCAGGACAATGTCCAACCAATGAAAATAATCCTCTACATGATCGGCCGAACAATCAGGTCGTAAATAACAAGTCCATCTCCAACCAATATACTGCTCTGCATTTTCGGGTAATTCGAGTTGAAAACGATTGGATGCATTGAGGTTGAACTCCAACTTGATTTCTCCTGAAATTATTTTTAAGAAAAGCACTTTTGGAGGAAAACAACCGCCATAAATAATGCTCCATTGACCTTTTCTTACTTCAGCAAGGGAAACTTCAATGGGTTTGGACTTGAGAGGAAATGCAGGAAAGCCTTGCGCAACTACCGTATCGTTTCTTCGAAATTGCCAGAAATCAATGGTGTCGGCTGTAGAGGAAAATGAAATCAGGAATAAAAAAAGTCCTGATATGAACCAGGACTTTCGCATTACTTATCGTATTTGGAATAACCTTTCGGAATCTCAAAAAGTGAGCCTTCGAGTGTTTGGCGCTTCACCAAGGAAGCTTTCAATGTGGTAATAACGGTACCATCACTTTTGCGTTCTTCACCCATCACCGGGAACAATCCTTCTGCACCGGTAAGTTTGAGGAAGTAAATGGAAAGTTTGTCGGCACGGTTTAAGGTTTTGAGCATGGGAATGAAAAAATTAAATGCGTCATTGGCCATCCAATAGCTGATTACGCGGTCTTCATCTTTGCAAATCACCTTCCACTCGGTACATTTTAATCCTGCTACCTCTTTGGTGTTTCCGGTTTTTTGTACTTCAATGTTGACATCCTTCCGCACGCGGTTATTGGGCATATCCATCCAAAGCTTACGCTCAGGAGAAATTCCAATCACCTTATTTGCAGTGACATCTACAAGCATAATGCCTTGCAGCGTACCATCGGTTCCGTAATCTTCGATACGCATCTTATCACCTTTAATAAAGTACTTGTACTTTACTTCAGTACTCCCTGTTTTTTTGGTGAATTCAATGATTCCTTCAAAGGGAGATGCGGCCTTCGCGCCAATATTCAGTACCAGACCGAAGATTAAGCATGCGAGGAACATAAGTGTTTGAGAGCGACGGGTATTCATAATGGTGTATTTATCTTTAAAGTTACAAATAATTGGCAAATAACCACTATACAAAAGCTGTTCCGAAAATATGGATCCTAAAAAAGAAATGGGCCGAAAAGGGGAAGAAATTGCACGTGAAATCCTTGTCAGGAAAGGCTTTCAGATCATTCACAGCAATTGGACCTGCAACAAACTGGAAATAGACATTATCGCTCAAAAAGAAGACGAATTGGTCTTTGTGGAAGTTAAAAGTCGTGGTTCCTCAGAATACGGGGAGCCCGAACGATTCGTGACCCCGGCCAAACAAAAAAATTTAATCCGAGCGGCAAACCTCTATTTTGAGCAGTCGGGAAGCATGCTCCCGGCCAGGTTTGACGTGGTTTCCGTGCTTTTTGTGCGCGGAGAGGTATTTGCCGAACATATCGAGGAAGCCTTTTGGCCTATTGCCTGAGTTGCAGAATAGCCGTAGCTTTGCGGCCGAAACTATATTTTATGAAACGTACTCCAAGGACCCGCCGTGAAGGTGGCTCAACCCGATCCGAACGTGGATCATCCAACTCTCGTCCCCGCACAAACTTCTCAGATCGCCCCAAACGCAGGGATA
>JBIKKU010000432.1:0-2563 GCA_044360245.1 Flavobacteriales bacterium
CTTCTTCCCGGAATTCGACGCATTCGTTTAAACAATTTCGAAGATTTAAATTGCATCACTACCGAAACCGCCGCCGTTTTTACCGAATTGGTACAAGGTGAAGCAGGAATTCGTGAAGCGGACCCGAATTGGATTTCCGCATTGCGCAAAAAAACCAAGGAAACTTCAAGTTTATTGGTATTTGATGAGATTCAAACCGGATACGGAAGAACAGGTTCACTCTTTGCTTTTCAGCGTTATCAGGTAGTTCCCGATGTTTTGGTTTTGGCCAAAGGAATGGGCGGAGGAATGCCGCTTGGAGCTTTTATGGCGAATCAAACCATCATGGCAGCGCTTAAAAATGATCCGATTCTTGGCCATATTACGACCTTTGGGGGACATCCTGTTTCCTGTGCGGCAAGCTTGAGTGCATTGCAAGTTATCGTTCGTGAGAAATACCATTTGCAGGCTCAGGAAAAAGGAAGTCTTTTCCAATCGCTTCTAAAACATCCGAAAATAAAGGAAGTCAGAGGTATTGGCTTAATGCTTGCCCTTGAACTTTCTAATTTTGAGATGGTGCAAAAAGTCATTCACCTTTGTATTGAAAAGGGATTGATCAGCGATTGGTTCTTGTTTTGCGACAATAGTTTGCGCATCGCTCCCCCACTCACCATTAGCGAAGAAGAAATCCGAGAGGCCTGTCGCATTTTGCTGGAGGCCATCTCAGAAATATGATCAACGACGCACGGAAGGCTTAATCAAAGCGATTTCCAACACTTCCATCATTTCCTTCACATAATGGAATTTTAATCCCTTGATGTATTCCGGATTGATGTCGGCGATATCTGCTTTGTTTTTTTCGCACAAGATGATTTCTTTAATTCCGGCACGACGAGCAGCAAGAATTTTTTCTTTGATTCCACCTACAGGAAGTACTTTTCCGCGCAAGGTAATTTCACCTGTCATGGCCAATGCCTTTTTCACTTTGCGTTTGGTGAATTGCGAGGCCAAGGCTGTGAGCATGGTAATACCTGCAGATGGACCATCTTTAGGCGTAGCTCCTTCGGGAACATGCACATGCACATTGAATTTATTAAAGGCAGTTGCGGGAATCCGAAGTTTTTTTGCATTGGCTTTCAAATACTCCATGGCAATAACTGCCGACTCTTTCATCACATCACCAAGATTTCCGGTCATGGTTAATTTTCCGCCTTTTCCGGGAGTCAATAAAGTTTCAATAAACAAAATATCGCCTCCTACAGGTGTCCAGGCTAATCCGGTTACAACACCCAGATGATCGTTGTTTTCATATTTGTCGCGCTCGTGCGATGGACCAAGAACTTTTAATGCTTCGGCGCTTGGCAATTCTTTGGTGAATTTTTCTTTCATGGCCACTTGTCGTGCACGGTGGCGAACAAGTTTTGCCAATCGTTTTTCCAATCCGCGAACTCCCGACTCGGAAGTGTATTGTTCAATGACTTTTTCAATCAATTCTTCGGTAATGGAAAATTGCTTTTCGGTAATACCGTGATCTTTAAGCAGCTTCGGAATCAAATGCTGACGAGCGATTCCGATTTTTTCTTCGATGGTGTAACCATTGACTTCAATGATTTCCATGCGGTCGCGCAAGGCGGGTTGAATGGTGCTGAGATTGTTTGCAGTGGCAATAAACAGCACTTTCGATAAATCGTAATCTACTTCAAGGTAATTGTCGTAAAACGCAGTGTTCTGTTCCGGATCAAGCACTTCCAGCAATGCAGAAGATGGATCGCCGTGGAAACTTTCACCGGTTTTATCGATTTCATCCAATACAAAAACCGGATTCGAAGAAGCAGCTTTGGTGATGTTTTGAATAACACGTCCGGGCATCGCGCCTACGTAGGTTTTTCGGTGACCACGGATTTCGGCTTCATCACGCAAACCTCCTAAGGACATGCGCACGTACTTTCGACCCAATGCCTCGGCAATCGATTTTCCCAAGGAAGTTTTTCCTACACCGGGAGGTCCGTACAAACATAAAATAGGAGATTTCATGTCGCCTTTTAACTGCAACACGGCAAGGTATTCAATGATGCGTTCTTTGACTTTTTCCAAACCAAAATGATCGCGATCGAGAATGTTTTGTGCTTTTTTTAAATCGAATTTATCGGTGGTAAATTCATTCCATGGCAATTCCACCAGGGTTTCCAGGTAATTCAACTGCACCGAAAATTCTGCTCCTGCAGGATTCATCCGGCTGAGTTTATCTAATTCTTTATTGAAATGTTTGGACACTTCGGCAGCTTTATCTCGTAATTCGCGCACTTCCATCTCCACGGGGTTTTCACCCAATTCATCCTGAATGGTTTTGATTTGTTGGTGCAGGAAATATTCGCGTTGTTGCTTATCGATGTCAACACGGACTTTGCTCTGAATTTCATTTTTCATTTCCAGCATTTGCAAGTCTTTGCTGAGGAAACTCAATAGCAATTCTCCCCTACTCATCAAATCCGCACGTTCCAGCAATTGTTGTTTTTCCTCCACAGTGGCATTCATGTTGGAGGCAATGAAATTGATGAGGAAAGACGGACTTTCAATATTCTTC
>JBIKKU010000089.1:0-9601 GCA_044360245.1 Flavobacteriales bacterium
TAAATGTTATGCGTAAGGTATTGCTTTCTAAACCATAAGCATTCACCATTTTAACTTCCAAAGTATAAATACCGTGAGACAAATTCGAATACCTAATCTTATTGGAACTTCCGTTTTCACGCCAAACGGTATCTAATCCAATCGTACGGTAATAGAATGCAGGAGGACGAGGTCCAACCAACTGATCTGTATAGAAAGAGAATTCAAGAAAATTTTGATTCCATTTCAGTGCTTGCAGATTTTGAGTCAACATTGCGGAATCACGAACATCCAGCGTATCTGATTGAACCACCACAGAGGCTAGATTCAAAACTGGTTTTTGATTGGGGATTTTTACCAGACGTGGATCGAAGGAAAGAATTCCAAACAGAGTGGCCATGTAAACTTTGCCATTTTCATCCAATTGAGGATTGGAAGGAAGAAAAGACCCAACACGCAGTCCGAGATTTTTACCAAAAATTATTTTTTCATTTTTTGTTTTATCCCACCTCATGATTTCATCATCCAAGGCAATCCAGTAAATGCCATCAAGGTCACTTACAATGGCATTTGTTCCTTGTTTATTTAATCCCAGGGAATCATTCCAACATTGGTGTTTTTCGGGTTTCGGATCAAATGAGTACAAACCATTTTCGGAGGTAAACCAAACGATACCCTCTGGATCTTCGTATGCTGTTCGAATCAGGCTATCGGGAAAATAGGTCCCGGGAGCATCGGGTCCAAATATTTCATATTGCTTATTATTCGGATTAAACAACATAAATCCACGCGGTCCACAACTCAACAACCATCTTCCATCATTCAAAATAAACTGATAGTTTTCGGTGAGTTTTACGGAATCTTTAAATCGGAAGAATGAATCCAGTTGATTGGATTGATCATTCATCATAGCCATGTAGGTTACCCCACTCCAGTAGGAGTAATAATAAAACTGCGTATCCAAATCCTTTTCATGCCTGAACATTTTTATCATGTTCCTTTTATCATCAAAACGAGGGATATACTTTACTTTTTTGTTTTGTAAATCGAAATAACCGATTTCGTATTGGCTATTAAAAAAGAGACGGTCGTTTCGGAAAGCAAAATGATCGACGCGATCTAGTGAAAATTGATTTCCTCCGTTCAAAGATTTTATGCGGTAATATTCCACCACTTTTTCCATTTCAGGATCGTAAACCGCAATTCCGTTTTGATTGGAAATATAAACCTGTCTGCTGTTGCGGACACGCATCATGTTCACAGGAATAATTTGAGCTGAGCGGTTGGAATATTCGAAGCCCATTAAATCCCATGGGTGTATGGTAAACTGATTGACAATCGGAAAAAACACTGAGAAACCTCCTGCTCCGGTGGCTACCCAAATATTCCCCATTTTATCTTTCTTGATGCTACGAATGCGGTTATCGGATAAACTTGTACTCACCTTCGGACTGTTCTGAATATAGCGGCACTGAAAAGTTTCCGGATTTACGATCATTACTCCGGTATTGGAAGTCGGCACCCAAAAATTTCCTTCATCATCTTCAACGATGCTGCGCACATTTTCCAAATTGATGGTAGTAGATGTGAAGGGGATTCCCGTAACACGTTTGGCGACTTTTGCTTTCATATCAAAATGAAGCAAACCACTATAACTTCCAAACCAGAAATTCCCTTTTTTGTCCTGATGAATAAAATTCAGGATACAACTTGAATTTTTGATTTGCATGTTCTCCATGGTATCCTTGTTATGCAAGAATTCCATGATGGGAAAGGGTTCAAAGGTTTCTTTCTCGGGATCGAAATAATAAGGTGAATCGGAAGGCGCGCCTCCACCGGCAAAAAATCCCAATAAGATGCGTCCATCCTCAAGCTCATAAAAACCTTTAATGCGGTTTCCTGCAGGTTGCTTTTTTGTGGCCGGCTTTTCAGGATCGCGCGCATATTGTTTGAACGTTCCTTTGGCCCTATCCATTTTCAATAAGCCGCCATCCCAGGTTAAAATCCACATCCTACCCTTACTGTCTTCCCGAAAATTTACCACCAAATAAGGTGGCATTGCATCTTTTTTCGTGGAATCGGGCAGATAATGCGTGAAACTATTTTTACGCGGATCAAATCGAGTAATTCCTAAAGTATCGAGGTAAGCAATCCAAAAAATCCCTTCACGATCGAGATAAAAAGTTTGAATAAGGTCCGACATTAAACTATTGCTGTCTTTATCGGAATGCGACCATACTTCAGTGCTAAAACCGTTAAAACAAGCCAAGCCGCGGTCACACATCATCCACAATCTACCATGATCGTCCCATGTTTGATTGGCCACAAAATTGACACCTAATTTTTCCTTTCCTAAATCATGAAACACAGGCTGCCAAAAATTCTGGGCCGAGGAACCGAGGAATGAGAATATCCCCAGCAGAATTATCAGTAGGTTTTTGGTATTCATTTAGAGGGTAAATATAGTGCATTTCAGCACCATACAAGCAAATAATAGATGTCCAAAACTCAGCGGGAAATGAGATTTCTTACCCAAGGTCAATGCAGTTCTTCTTCCACTTGCAGAGCTTTGCATAAACACATTCATTATGAAAAATATTCTCATCCTAAATGGAAATCCCCGTCACGACAGCTATTCAGAAGCTTTGGCCAAGGCTTATGAAAAAGGCGCATTGCAATCAGGACATCAAGTTAACTACATAGCCATACGAGAGTTGGAATTTGATCCCAATCTCCGTAACGGTTTCTCCAAAACAGAAAAACAAGCCCTCGAGGCGGATTTGAAAAAAGCGCAAGATGCAATAGCAGCTGCAGATCATATTGTATGGGTGCATCCCATTTGGTGGGGAGGATTACCTGCGCTTACCAAAGGATTCATTGATCGTGTATTTTAGCCGGGATTTGCTTTTAAGTACCGTGAAAATTCGGTGTGGTGGGACAAACTCCTCACAGGAAAAACATGCCGCATTATCTATACATTGGATCAACCGGTATTTTATTACAAATGGATCAACGGTCAGCCCGGCGTTTATCAGTTGAAAAAAATGACCATGGAATTTTGTGGTGTAAAAACCAAAACAACCGGTATTGGACCAATTCGAAAATCCACAGAAGACTTCCGCCTGAAATGGCTCTTAAAAATTCAGGAACTCGGAAAAAAATGCGCATAAAAAAATCCCCGGTTTAGCCGGGGATTTCTTTACAACAATGTGTTATTGCAAGACTACTTTTTTCGATGCTTTTTTCATTCCCATGGTGAAATCAACAAAATAAATTCCTTTTGCCATTGCACTCAAATCAATGGAATAATTCATGTTACCCGAAGCAACAGAACCATTCAAAACAAGTTGTCCGAATTGATTGTAAACAGCATAATGTAAAGTTTCGGTAGTCAATTCTGAAATTTGAATGTTAACTACTCCATTGCTTGGATTTGGATAAACGTTTACCAGATTGTCAATGGAAATTTCTTCAGAACCGGCAGAACAAGGTGCGTATGCTCCATCAAGGGTAAGCACTCCGGTGTTGGTAGGATCAAGCCATGGTTTCAATTGACGGTTGGCAGTGCTTCCGTTGGAAGTCCAGTGGTACGACATTTTCCCGTAATAATCTTGTGCAGAAGGTCCTGTTCCGGCCCCGCATCCATTGGATGTACAGCAGGAAGCTCCACCTGTAAGTGTTCCAACAATCAAACGGTTTGAACCACGGAAAATCGGCGAACCGGAAGATCCTCCTTCGGTAACACCCCAACCGTTGGCTGTTGCCACCCAAGGAAATCTCCAGTGCGTTCCGTTGGGTGCAGAAGCTCCCCATTTTGTTGAAGTTGCTGTTGCGGTGAAAGTTGAAATTTTCTTTACATCACCAGCAGGATGGTGAATTCCTACCCCACCACTTGGTGCTGTGTTATTGGCATCCCAACCGTTGAAGAAAGGAAGAATGTTGGATGCGATGTTTGCATTCAACTCGACCAGCATAAAATCCGAACCGGTATCTCCTCCTTGATCGTTGGACCATGAACGAATCACACAACCTGTTTGGTTTACACCACCGGCAACACCCGATCCGCAAGATGCTTTTTGATAATTGAATCGGAAAACGTAAGCGTTATAATCTGCCGTGCTCGACATGGAATTAGTTCCCGCATCATATCCGCAGTGAAATGCTGTAAGGATATAGGGCGTACAATCTTGTTGTGTGTTGTTGATGATTGATCCACTGCAGAACCCTGTTGATGATCCTACTTTGGTCAACAAACGCACCACACCATCGCGTTGTCCGTTCCATCCTGTTCCTTCGGAGCAATTCACATCTACTTCGCAAGGATCGGATGCTCTGGTTTCGGTTTCCCAAACGATGTTGCGAAAGAAAAACGAAACTCCGGTGAGGTCAAAATGTCCCTGACCGGCAACTGCAAGTGGTTCAAAATATTCAAGAATCATTACATCACCTTTCACATACCATGTAGCAAAAATGCCTGACTCATGGTTGTTGGCACTTGTAAATGCTCCAAGCAAATCAGATTTATCTTCATTGTAAACATGCAATCTCGCTCCTTCCGGAATTTCAAAATTTTCGAAATATGGATTCAATGCCAAGGCTCCGGGAGCATGAATACGAATCCTCCACAAGCGATCGCCACCAGGCAATACCTGCATCATTCCGGAATTCTGAAGATTGAGATTCACCGGAATGATGGTACCGCTCTTTTCAAAACGTCCTTGTTTTTCCGGATTCTTCATAGCTTCGATTTCAGCAGCCGAAGGAACCGATAACTGGTAAGAAGTAACATTTACATTGGCAATGTGCTGATCTCCCCAACTGGTGTAAGGAGACAAGCTTGGATCTTCCTGCGCAAAAGCAGAAAATCCCCATGTAAGAATAGCAGCAACGAAAAGTAGAGATTTACGCATAGTTGATATTTTGGTTTTTCAAGATACATAAAAAAAGGACAAGTCATAGGGCAAATTAGGGAAAGGAAAGCCCGATATTTCAGGCACTTCACGGCATATTACCCGGAAAATGAGGCGAAATTTCCAAGGACATCCTAAGGAAAGCAAAAAGTCCCAGCCATTGACTTGCATCGAAATGCGCTTACATTTGTATCCATGAAAACAATGCACCATACTCCACGACGCCAACACATGAAGATGTGCTGTTGGTATTTTATGGATTAAAGGGAGCTTTGTATTCGGTTTAAACGATAGTTAAATTTCAAAATACAACCCTCCCCTAAATCAGGTGAGGGTTTTTTATTTTAAAACAAAACAAGCAAAAGGTCAACATGAAAAAACAAAACACATACAAGATGCATTGCACTTCCATGCACATGGTGTGTCGCGCTTTTTTTATGTGCTGGTACCGACCACCGCTTCCGGATGTTCCTGTGTAAACCAATATAACCTATCCAAACACAAAAGGAGCTTCCAGAAAAAACCGAAAGCTACTTTTTTTTTCATCAAAAGTTTAAATCCGCTAAAACCACATACCATGCAACTCAACGCCACCCAAAGACAATTGCTTGTTTCCATCTCACTGAGAATGGCAAGTGTAGCCGCTCCAAAACAGGAGAAGACGGAACGCAAAACAAGAAAATCGAAAAAAACTGAAATAGAAATCCGATGAAAAGTTTTCGCCACGAATTGGAGGACATCCAAAATCCGGTTGTAGAAAAAGACATCCTTGAATTGGAGCAAAAAATCGCACAATTCAAAGGAGGTCAAATTCCGGAAGAAAAATTCCGCTCGCTTCGTTTAGCCCGAGGTGTTTACGGACAGCGTCAGCCGGGGGTACAAATGGTAAGGATTAAAATTCCTTTCGGAAAGTTGAGTACTGCTCAATTGAGGAGAATATCAGAGGTAAGCGACACTTATTCCAATGGAAATCTTCACCTCACCACGCGCCAGGATATTCAAATTCATCATGTGAGTTTGGATGAAACTCCGCGCTTATGGGCGGAATTGGAAAAGGATCAGATTACACTTCGTGAGGCTTGCGGAAATACCGTTCGCAACATCACTGCTTCGTTTACAGCAGGTATTGATCCGGAAGAACCCTTCGATGTTTCTCCCTATGCATATGCTTTGTTCGATTATTTCTTGCGCTATCCGGCATGTCAGGAATTGGGACGCAAAATAAAAATTGCCTTTTCATCCTCCGATCGCGATGATGCTTTTACGTTTATGCATGACCTTGGATTCATTCCAAAAATTCAGCGAAATGCAAACAATGAAAGCGTTCGTGGTTTTAAAGTTGTGGTCGGAGGTGGACTCGGCGCTCAACCTTTTTTGGCACAAACGGCATTTGAATTTCTTGAAGAAGATCGCATTATTCCATTTACGGATGCGGTATTGCGTGTATTCGACCGATATGGAGAACGCAACAAGCGACAAAAAGCGCGTTTGAAATTTTTGCTGGATGAGATTGGTCTGGAGGCATTATTGCAATTGGTTGCAGAAGAAGAAAAAGCATTGCCGCATCAACGGTATACCATTGATTCGACAGCTTTAAAAATCCCTGTAAACAAACAGTTGAAGAAAGCTCCTTTTGTAAAAGATTTGGACATCCACGGATACGATGCCTGGTTAAAAACCAATGTTTTTGAGCAGAAACAAACGGGTTATTTTGCGGTTCGCATTCAAGTGTTAACCGGCGATTTATCCTCGGATACAGCGCGCGCATTGGCTTCTTTGGTTGAAAACTATGCAGCAGATGATATCCGATTAACCATCGATCAGGGAATTTTGTTGAAATACATTTTACCTGAAAATTTACCTTACCTGTTCACCGAATTAAAATCGCTTGGACTTGAAAGACCCGGCGCCGGTAGCACTGCAGACATTACTACATGTCCGGGAACCGACACCTGTAATTTAGGCATCACCAGCAGTTATGGCATGACGCGTGAACTTGAAAAAGTAATCGCCGAAGAATATCCACAATTGCTCCATGATCAGGATTTACGCATTAAGATCAGCGGTTGCATGAACAGTTGCGGACAACACGGAATTGCAGGAATTGGATTTCACGGTTCCACTTTAAGAGCAAACAATTTGCTTGCTCCTGCAGTTCAGATTTTATTGGGCGGACAAAAACTTGGAAACGGAAATGCCCGTATTGCCGACAAAGTCATCAAAATACCGGTAAAACGTGGTCCACAAGCCTTACGTATTTTATTGAACGATTTCTTATCCAACAAAAACAGCGATGAAAACTTCACTGCTTACTATCTCCGGAAGGAGGAAAAATATTTCTATGATCTGCTTAAACCATTGGCCTCAACCGAAAATCTTCAGCCATCCGACTTCATCGATTGGGGATCTGAAGAAACCTACAAACAAGCCATTGGCGTCGGAGAATGTGCAGGAGTAGCCATCGACCTGATTGCAACACTTTTGTTTGAAACGGAAGAAAAACTTGACAATGCGCGTCGTGCTTTGGAAGATAAAAAGTATGCGGATAGCATTTATTTCAGTTACGCAACTTTTATCAGTGGTGCAAAAACATGGTTGGTTGAGCACAATAAAAAAACCAATTCACACCATGGTATCATTGCCGATTTTCAAACGGAAGTAGAATCCGGAAATGTGAAGCTTCCTTTTCCATCCTTTAGAGATACGGTTTTTCAAATCCGTGCGGAAGAACCTTCGCCATCATTTGCCAAGGCTTACCTGCAACAGGCAGAAGAATTTTACCAATTGATTAAAACCATTCGCGAACCTAAAACAGTTTCCAATCATGTCACAGCATAAAATCATACACCCAAGAATCACTCTGGTAGGAGCAGGTCCGGGTGACCCTGAACTTTTCACCATTAAAGGAATCCGTGCCTTGCAACAAGCAGATGTTGTGTTGTACGATGCGCTCGCTAATCCGGAATTACTGGATTACGCGCCTGCACATGCACGAAAAATTCCTGTAGGCAAACGCGCCGGAAAACATTCTGTTCCTCAGGAAAAAATAAACGCATTAATGATCAGTGAAGCCATTCATCATGGACACGTGGTGCGATTAAAAGGTGGTGATCCATTTGTTTTTGGTCGTGGTTACGAAGAACTCGAATATGCTGAATCCAGAGGGATTCCGGTAGCTATTGTTCCGGGACTTTCCTCATCGATAGCCGTTCCGGAACTTCAACGTATTCCACTTACCAAACGTGGCGACAATGAAAGTTTTTGGGTGATTACAGGCACTACCAAAAGCGGAAAACTATCCAATGATTTGAAACTCGCTGCACAATCGACTGCTACAGTAATCATACTCATGGGTATGCAACACTTGGGGGAGATTCGTGATTTGTTTTTAAAAAACGGAAAAGGCGAAACACCCTTTGCCATTATTCAGAATGGGTCTTTACCCAATGAAAAAGTCGGAACCGGAAAAGTGAAAAACATGGTGAATACTGCTGCACGAAAAAAACTTGGAAGTCCCGCCATTATCGTCATTGGTGAAGTAGCAAAATACCATGCTTCGTTCATCACGCGCAAAAAACAGGAAGACGTTTTACTCGCTATTCAAAACTAAAAACATGAATACGCTATACCCGATTTTTTTAAAAACCAACCGACTTAATCTTCTGATTATAGGAGGAAAAGAAGTGGCATTGGAAAAATTAAAATCCATACTGACTCAGGATTCACAGGCCAATATTCGTATTGTGGCTAAGGAATATGCTCCCGAAACATTGGCCTTCCTTGAGGACTACCAACAAGTGGAGATCATTCAAAGCGAACTACACGAAGGTCATTTTCGTCAAACGCATTTGGTATTTTCCGCTAGTCGCAATCGGGCACTCAACGAACGAGTGCAGCGTATTGCCTCCTATTTGGAAATCCCTGTGAACTGCGCCGACACACCCGACCTCTGTGATTTTTACCTTGGATCGGTTGTCAAACGTGGCGACTTAAAAATCGCCATTTCCACCAACGGCAAAGCCCCCATACTATCCAGGAGGGTTCGTGAATTGCTTGAACAAGCTCTTCCGGAAGACCTTGATTTACTGCTGGAAGAAATACACACCATCCGTAAAAACCTAAGCGGAAACTTTGAAACCAAACTGAAAATCATGGAACAGGTTCTACCCGGAGCTAACTAAGGTTAGGGAAGAATTCGACTAGATACCATTGCATTGCTTATCTTTGTGGCATGTCGCAAAAGCCCGTTCATATCCGCAATAAAAAAGCAAGCTTCGAATATCACTTGAATGATGTTTATGTGGCAGGGATGGTATTGACCGGAACTGAAATCAAATCCATTCGCGAAAGCAAGGCCAGCATCAACGAAGCCTATTGTTTTATGCACAACGGCGAGCTTTGGATTCGAGGCATGCACGTGGCCGAATACGAGCCGGGAAGCTACAACAACCACGCTCCAACACGCGAACGCAAATTGTTGCTTAACCGCACCGAATTGCTCAAAATCACACGAGAACTGAAAATCAAAGGAACTACCATTATTCCTTTGGAAATCTTCCTTAATGAAAAAGGAATTGCCAAATTAAAATTCGCTTTGGCAACCGGAAAAAAATTATTCGATAAACGTGAGGACCTCAAACTAAAAGATGCCAAACGCGAAATGGACCGCGTGAAAAAAGTTAGTCGGTAATTAAATATTAGCCAAGTACTCT
>JBIKKU010000090.1:0-9598 GCA_044360245.1 Flavobacteriales bacterium
AAACATTTCGGTGTGTATGCCAAGGTCTTTATGTCCGGAAAGGGCCTCCAGCACGGCATCCGGAATGGTTCCGATTCCCGCCTGAACGGTTGAGCGATCTTCAATTAGGGAGGCACAATGTTTACCGATGGTTCGTTCCAAATCGGTGATGCATGATTTATAATCGACTTCGGTTAGTGCCTGGTCTGCGAAAACCAAAGCATGAATATCGTTTACGTGAATCAATCCATCGCCATGTGTGCGTGGCATTTGAGGATTTACTTGTGCAATGACTTTTTTTGCACTTCGCACTGCAGAGCGGGCAATGTCTACCGATACTCCCAAGGAACAATATCCATGTGCATCGGGAGGTGAAACATGAATAATGGCGGTATCGAGCGGCAAATAACCCTTTTCGAACAAGCGTGGAATTTCCGAAAGAAACACAGGCACATAGTCACTCGGACCGTCGTTTACCACCTTACGAATTGGCGCAGAAACAAAAAGCGAGTTGAAAATAAATTTGTTTTCGAATTCCATCGTCGCCATGGGGATTTCACCCAGTAAACTAATGCTTACGAGTTCCAGCCATTCCCAGCGGTCGGACATTTCCACCATTTTTTTTAATAAATAGCTTGGTGTAGCGGCACTACCTTGTATAAAAACGCGTTCACCTGATTGAATCAGCGAAAGCGCGGCTTCGGCGGACATTTCTTTCATAAATCAAAAGTACCCAAAGGCATCAAATGGCAAAAATGTACGTGAACTTATTATGGAATTTGATTTTTTATGCATCCATACCCTAAATGCGAACCCATGAGACTCTTGTTTTCCTTTGTATTCTTTATTTCCCTCGTTTCCTCCTATGCGTCGGATTTACCTCAGAAGCTAACATTGTTGCGTGATTCGCTACCCGATTCAAAAGTCTTTGTACATACCGACCGTAGTCTTTACCAAAAGGGAGAATTGGTGTATTTCGCTATTTATTATGTGAATGGAAACACCGGAAAGCCCATGGAACAAAGGGTTGAGCTAGCTGTATTGAATGGTCAGGATCAAGTGGTTTACACCGCGAAATTTTATGGGGAAAATGGAAAGACCTATGGTGCTCTACCCTTGACCCATGTTCCCGGTGGACTATATAAAATTAAGGCATGGACCAATGTTTCAGGAAATCAGGGCAAAGAAGCGGTATTTACCAAAACCATTTCTATTCTGGAAAACAAAGGACAAAAAATCTTAATGCGACTTGAGCCCGATCGCAAATCGTATTTACCCGGACAAATGGTTAAAGCTTGGTTTAATGGCAAAACCTATAATGGCGAAGCCTTGGCCGATCAGGAGGTTCAATTCAATTTGCTGTACAAAGGTGTGCCGAAAATGAGTGGTACAACAAGGACCAATGCTTTGGGGAATGCGGATATTCGTTTTAACATTCCGGAGGAGTGTACCGAAAATGATTTGTTTTTAAGTGTTACCGCCATAAACTCCGGTCGACAAGAAACAGTTGGCCGTCCCATCATTTTGCAGTCGAATGAAATTCATATTTCTTTTTTCCCTGAAGGTGGTTATTTGTTGAATGCTTATCCATCTCGCGTTGCATTTAAAGCGCTGCTTCCAAATGGTAAACCTGCTGATGTAAAAGGAAATCTCCTGGATCAATTCGGAAATATCATTACCGAAATCGCGACAGTTCACGATGGTATGGGTTCGTTTTCTTTTGTACCTGAGTCCGGAAAAACGTATTCTTTTCAAGTGGAAGGATCTACCCAAAAAACCTTATTACCACAGGCATTGGATCAAGGAATAAGCATGCATGTTGAACAAAATGAAAAGCATTTCATTACCTGTAAAATTTATGCTTCGGATGCACAAAACCTTATGCTGCTTGCCCGATCGAACGATGTATTGCATCACGAACAATCTATTTCTTTACAACAAGGTGAGAACACCTTTCAGTTTTCGGGAGAAAAATTTCCCAAAGGCATTTGCGCGATTTCACTTGTGGATCCAACGTTCAAAGCTGTAAAAACCGAACGTAGAATTTTCCTGCACCGCGACAGAAATTTAGCCATCAGCATTCGTCCTAAACAACCGGAATTTGTGGCAGGAGAAAGCATTAGCCTTGGTTTTTCGTTTTCAGATGCAATGGGAAATCCTGTAAAATCAAACTTTTCGGTGAGTGTAGCCGATGAGGGAAATATTTTGGAAGCCAATGACAAACAAGATCATTTGCTAAGTTATTATTACATGACTTCTGAGTTGAAAGGTCCAATTGAAGATCCGTCGTACTATTTTGACACTTCCAAAACGGATTCCAAACAAGCATTAGATCTTTTGATGTTGGTGCATGCCTGGAGAAGGTATCCTTTGCAAAACCTCTTGCAGCAAGAGTCTTCAGAAATTTTAAAATCCAGAAAATACCATGCAGAAAATCTGAAGTACAAAGCCACATTGACTTATATCGGAAAAAGCAAACATCCCTACCAAGGCGTAAAATTAAGTTATGAATACAAAGGCAAAAAGTATGCTGTTACCATTGATACTTCAGGAAATGTGTATTTGCCCTTGCATTTTGATGAGCATGATCAGATAGAACTATTGCTGAGAAAAGGAGCATTTTCTCAAACCATCTATTTGTATAAATATTACCATTTGCAACCTGAAAATACCGGCAATTCTTTTTCAGCGCTTTCCGAAACTCCCAAAAACACTATGGTTACGGTTGATCCTCTGAAGGTAAACAACCCGAATGACATGGGGAAAGTTGAAGTGGTGGAATTAAATTCGCTCGTCGTTGAAAACAATGAAATAACCCTGAATGCAAGTTTTGATGTGCTAACCATCGACGCTATGTCCGTTAGTAAGAGTTCCGCAGTCATGAACACACTCTCGCTTTCGGAGGTGGTTGTTATGATTCCGGGATATACTTGGAATTGGAGTTATTCATCAGGAAGTGAAAATTTCGGAATGGGTTACGATTACAGTTTTTCCGATTACAATTATTATTCACATTCCGGTTATGAACATAGGTATTATCCCAAATATTTCGGATACCAACAGCAAATAGCACAAGGTCCGGGAACGCAAATTGCACCGGCACAACAAGCTCTGTTGTATTGGAACGGAGATGTAACTACAGACGATAAAGGAAAAGCTGAACTTCATTTTATTTCGCTCTCCAAAAACGCAAGATGGAAAGTTATCATCATGGGCTTTACCGATCAAGGTGAACCTTTTGTGGCTGAAGAATCTTTCAGTACCATTAAACCCATCAGCATCGAAAGCCAATTCCCGATTATGGCATCCAAAGGAGATCAAATAAAATTAGATGTGTTGGTTAGCAACGCCACACTAAATCCATTTTATGGAAAACTGGTTTTTCAATTTACCAAAGACGGTATTAATGTATATGATACACTTCCTGTAGAACTCGGATCCAAAGCATTTGCGCACCTTTTTGAAACCATTCCCGCCACACAAATCGGAACGCTACCCACATCGATCTCACTCTTAAATCACCAAAATATTAAAGTGGATTTTTTGGATGGTAAAACAGAGGTGATTGAAAGTGGATTTACCAATGAAGCATTTTTCGCCTCCGAAATGCCGCAGAGCAAATTCAAATTTCAGATTATCGATCCAATTGCTTTGGATAGAATTTCTTCTGAATTGACTTTGATTCTTGACCCCTACTCCGATTTACAGGAATCGGTACAAACCATGATTCGCGAGCCTTACGGATGTTTTGAGCAGGTGACTTCTACCAATTATCCGAATATTCTTGCAATAAATTACCTCGACAAATTAGGGGCTTCAAGACCTGATGACAGACATCGGTTTATGTCTTACCTGCAGAACGGTTACGATCGCTTGTCAAAATACATCACCAAGGAAAAAGGATTTTCACTTTACGGCGCTTCTCCTGCCAATGAAATGTACACTGCTGTTGGCATTATGCAATTCTATCAAATGAAAAAAATTGGGGTGGATGTGAATGAAAGTCATATACAAAATGCCCTAAAATGGTTGCTTTCCCGAAGGGATGGAAAAGGCGGATTTCTTCGTGAAGCAGGTAGTTACGGACATGCAGGTGCTCCCGAAGGTGTCGCCAATGCTTACATTACCTATGTGCTTGCAAGTACAGGAAATGCAGATATTTCACAGGAATTGATTCATGTAAAAGCAGATGTAGATGCCCAATTCGATTTTTACAAAATGGCCATGTATGCCAACACTTTACTGGAGATTGGAAAACGAAATGAAGCGCTTGTGTACATTGAAAAATTGGTCAATCATGTAAACGAAATGGGTCCTGAAAAAATCACAACCGGAACCACCATTACACGATCATACGGCAAAGCTGCAGTATTGGAGGCCCTTGCCTATTTGTGCTTTGCCATTGCCGAACATGGATTGATTGAGTACAAGGTTACCTTGCAAAAAATGGTGCAATACATCAATGAAAATCGTCAGGGCGCTTATTTCGGAAACACGCAAACAACAGTGCAATGCCTTAGGGCCCTGATGGCTGCCTTGCCCATGCTTCGCAATAAAGATCAAATGGTGGGTTCAGGAAAAATAGTGGTAAATAATAAGGAATTTCCCTTTGCCTACGACCATTCCAACAAACGTGGAAACTTCAAGTTTTCGGGATTCCATAAAGCATTGCAAAAGGGTTGGAACGATATTCGTGTGTTGTTTGACAATGGCATATCGCCTCCGGTGTATCATTTTAATGGAACATGGAAATCCATGGCACCGCAGAATAAAATGAAACCGGTAACAGGACTAAAAATTGAGTTTGCAGATGCAGATATTCATTTAGGTGAAATGGTTCAATTGAATGTGGAAGTCAGCAACCTCGAAAAAGAACCATGTGGACAAACCGTTGCCATTGTTGGTGTTCCCGGTGGAATGTTTCCCGATCCGCTGGAATTAAAACGACTCTCAGAAGAAAAAATAGTGGATCATTTTGAAACGCGTCCCGGATATGTCGTATTCTATTGGGCAGAGCTCGGTCCGAAGGAAATCAAAAAAATTCCGTTGCGCATGAAAGCCTATGTTGCAGGAACGTATTTGTGTCCGGTTTCTTCTGCTTACCGCTATTATGGCGCAGAAAACAAAACCTGGAAAAGTGCAGGAAACATCACCATTCAACACTAAAACCATGAAATATTTACTGATTGCTTTTTTCGTGGTTCAGGGATTTTCTTCCCTCGCACAAGGTTTTTTGCAGGATCCTTTTCATACGGTTTACCTCAATCCTTTCAACGCTTCTCTGGCCTTTCATGCAACGAATGGATTCTCCACCATGGAAATCGGAAATTCGTTTGTGGCGAGAAACCTCATGTTTATGCCGGGTTCAAGCGTTTATGTGCAACGTAATTTTCAAACTTCCACTGAATCGGAGCAGGTATTGAAATTCGGAAACGGAAATTTATCTCCTTCAAAATATAGTGCTTCTGCTTTTGGAAATGCCCAAGGCGATCATCTTTTTACCCTCGGAGGAAGAGTACACTATTATGACAATTTCAACTTCCATGGGTTTATTGCCAAACGAGGATTTAAGGGCGATTCGGACCAAAATTCAGATAGCCTCATGGATGCTTTCCAAGGTAATTCCTGGATGGCAGGCACTGGATTTTCCATGCATTCTCATCGTTTTTCAGCTTCGATTGTCGCATTAGGAACATATGAAAAAAGTTATCGTGGTATGATTAGCGCGCTAACCGATCCCCTACCCGATGATTCTGTTCTTTATTCAGATTATTCGCGCAACATCCTTACCGGAAAAACGCAATTCGATGTAAAATACCAATTGAGAAACCGAAGATTCGCATTCCATTCAGTCACGGAATTATCAGGATTCCGCGGGGAAATGCAATCCGGTATTCATGCATTAAAAGGCAATCAATGGCTATTCAGAGAAAAAATGGAAGTTCAATGGATTTATTCCCAACACCTGGAATGGAAAGCCAATATGGAGTTCCTTGCGCATGATTTACGTGAAGAGCTCGATCAGCAAAGGCTAAACCAACAACCGAATCAGGTTTTGAAAGGATCTTTAAATGGATTGTATCAGCGCGGACATTTCAAAGTTTTACCTGCTTTTAAAATGGAAAAATGGGGAACGGATAAACCTTTGTTCTTGCCCGGATTGAAAATCCAAATGGAGAAAAACGCCTTTTACTCAACTATTTGGTACCAACGCAGTACACAGATGCAGCAGCTTATTTGGGAACAGAACGAAATGTTTTCTGGAGCAGGACAATGGAATTATGCTTCCATCCAACATCCTGATATCAAGCAAAACGCTTCCCTTTCCCTTCGATGGGTGAAGAAAAAACACCATGTCCTTTCCAACTTGAATTATGCGTTTTATGAATACAGAAATGTGCTGGATTATTCCAATTATCCTGAAAAGGTGGATTGGAGAGGTATTCATAAAGGATCGAAAAGCATACAGTGGGAAGCGAATTATTCCTTTGTCCACGAAAAATTCGAACTGCGTTTTCTTTACCGTTTTGATCAAACCGAAGTGAAATACCAAAACAATTTTGAACGCATGCATTTTGTTCCGAAACACAATTTTGTGGGTGCCCTCCATTTGTTTCATCAGCGCAATAAAGACATTTCCTCCATCGAAGGTCAACGTATGGAATGGAATACTCGAGTTTCGGGACATTTTGATATTGCGCATCCTGAGCAAATTAGCATACCCAATGCGTTAATTCTGCTGCACAGTCGATTGATTTTACCCATGGACTATTTCAGAAAGCGTGAATTTCTGTTGTCCACTGATCATCAAACCTGGACAAAAAACCTACACTTTACTTTAGGAATTGAAAATGTCCGCTTGTCGAAAGAAAGCATTACCAAATGGTACAACAACACTAGCATTTCCGCAGTTTATGGACCGGCAGCATTTTTACCAATGCGGGTTTTTATGGGAATTCGGTTTGCGATGTAAAAGGGTAATAACGGAGAGGCTTCCACAATTTTTGTTGATGTTCCAGCACGAAAAATCCTTGAATGAAAAAAGGAATGTTCATGGAAATATTGGAAAGTTGCGGAAATACCTGATCAAAACGTTCTTCTATAAGATCTCTAAAAACCAAGGTAGTGTGGGGTTTCCAAGGTGGATAGATGGTCTTCTTCAATTCGGGAAGAAGTGTTAAAAAGGATGCTTCAAGTTGTGTTTGAAAATCATGCACCATACCCGGAAGTTCAGGTTGTAGGAAAATCACATCTTTTCTGAAACTGCCGTATTGTTTGAATTTCCCTTCAAAGGAATCGCATTTATTTTGCAGTTTTCTGCACAAATTTTCAATTTCAGGCAGGCGCTCGCTTTCCCAATGAAATGGGGGGAATAAGGTAATGTGGGGCGGGATTTTTAAAGCATGAACGGCACCTGTTTTTTCAGAAAGTTCGCGTTTCATTTCCCAAAGCATTTCTTCTACCTCCGGGGAAAACAAAAAGGCAATGAAATACAAACTCATTCAGGTTGTTCGATTGGAAAAGAAAAAACAAAATGGGTACCGTTTCTTTTGGTCAATACCACATCTCCATCCAACTGTTCCGTGAGCATACGAATAAGTTCAATTCCAAAAGTCTCGGAGGTTTTCATGTCAACGTCCTCCCCCATTCCGCGTCCATTATCGCCGGTTTCAATAACCAATAAATTGGGAGAAGGATGTCTCAAAGAGAGGTAAATCTCACCTGATGATTTCTCCTTAAATGCGTATTTGTAAGCGTTGGTAAATACCTCATTGATGATTAATCCAACAGGAATCGCAAAATCAATTTTTACTTGCACAGGCATTTCCGAATTCTCAAAACGAATGCGGATATCGGATTGATGGACATTGTAGCTTTCGTCGGTTGATTCGGCCACGGTATGCAGGTAATCGCCCAAATTCACGGAACCTAAATTGGTCTGGTACAATTTTTCATGCACAATGGCCATGGTTTTAATCCGGTTTCGACTATCGTTAACCACTTTCAACATTTCTTCATCGTTGATGTAAGCCGACTGTAAGCGCAGCAAACTCGAAATGATCTGTAGGTTGTTTTTCACGCGATGGTGAATTTCCTTGAGCAGAATTTCTTTTTCCTTAAGTGAACTTTTGATTTTTTCCTCGGCTGCTTTGCGTTCAAAAAACAAAGGCACATCAAATGCTTCGTTATGGTTATCCGGATGAAGATGTCCTTCCAAATGCTCATGAATACGATGAGGAGGAGCCATGATGAAACTACAGGTACTGTCGCCCTTGGCTCTGCAGGTGACTTCCACCGTGGTAAGCGGAATTCCAAAACTTGCTTCACACCAACCGGAGCTGTATCCTGAATTCATGATGCATACAGGATGATCTGATTTTTTTCCGGCCCTGATCCAACTGTCTGCTTCAAACGAAAAAGGATGCTTGAAACGCATTACAAAATTATCGTCGGGACTTGGATTGGATGATTCATCAATATCGACATAAGCCCATCCTGAATAAGCAAAATGAACCGGTCCTGCCGATAATTTCTCAATGGGGTTTTTAAGTTTCATCACCTCATGAAAATTCCGCGCGTCTTCCATTCCAATCATGTGCGCAATATCAAACAGAAAATTTCTTCCAATTTGAATGGCTTCGTCTTTTCCCTTATCGGCATACAAATCCAACAATTTCTGAAAGAAGTCGATGCTCAATGAAGATGCCCTCACCAACACATAGCGATGACCGCTGATATCTATAGTTGCCTTACTGGGATCGACAATTATGTTTTTAAAATAATCTCCAACGGTTTGTTCGGCAAGATCAAAAATTATCCGCATGGATTCAGGAACCTTCACCGTGTTTCCGCTTAAAGGAGAACGAACAATGCGGTTTTTCAGAATGGCATTCTCACGTTGAAGTGCAGCTATTTTGGCTTCAAGTTTTTGAATGGTTTGTTCATTGGAATCGGGCAAGTTTTCCATGGTTATCCAATGTAATGAGTAAACCTGAAAAACGGAACGGCAAAAATGCCTAATCGTGGAATTAGTTTTGAGGATTTTCCTCTACAGGAACTTCAAGCTCAGGAATAACAACATCTCCCGGAACCGCAACAGAGTCAATAGCAGTTGAATCTACAATTGGTGCGGGTGTTCTGCAATTGTGCGGTTTTTTAATTTCGACTTGTGGTGCAGGGAATTTTCCTTTGGTGAGCAATAAAGCTTTGTCGGCAAACAAATAATCCATGTATTTACCATAAACAGGCAAAGCCGTTCTTGCTCCTTCTCCCGTTTCGGAAGTGCGGAAACGAATACGGTTATCGTCGGCACCTACCCAAACACCGGTGACATAATCTTTCGTAACGCCCATGTACCAACCGTCGGAATAGTTGGAAGAAGTTCCGGTTTTTCCACCCACTTCATTGCCATGCACAAATTTATATTCCCATAAAGCCTGCGAAGTACCACCGGGTTCTTCCATTCCTCCACGCAACATGTAAGTCATTAACCATGCCGTTTGTTCGCTGATGGCACGATGCGTTTCAGGTTGGAATTCGGCAATGATGTTTCCTTTGCGGTCGGTTATTTTGGTGACAAACATCGGCTTGGTATACACACCGCGGTTCATGTAAACGC
>JBIKKU010000433.1:0-2557 GCA_044360245.1 Flavobacteriales bacterium
CTACAACGTGAAAATATGAGGCAAATTTTATAGTTTCACTATACAATAAGCCACTATGTTCCTCGAAAGCACGAATCAAGGGAAAAGAAAAGGATGGATCGAGGTGATCTGCGGATCGATGTTTTCGGGAAAAACGGAAGAATTGATCCGTCGACTGAAACGTGCTGAGTTTGCCAAACAAAAAGTTGAGATTTTCAAACCCGCTATTGACAAGCGTTACGACGATGCCGATGTGGTATCGCACAATGCCAATGCCATACGCTCTACTCCGGTGGAAGCAGCGGCAAACATCCTTTTGCTTGTATCGGACGTTGAAGTAGTGGGCATAGATGAAGCTCAATTTTTTGATGAAGAATTGGTGCATGTGTGCAATGAACTCGCCAACCGTGGGATTCGCGTGGTGATTGCCGGTCTCGACATGGATTTTTCAGGCAAACCATTTGGCGTGATGCCCAAACTCATGGCCATATCGGAATATGTTACGAAAGTCCACGCCATTTGTATGGAATGCGGCGACCTTGCCAATTATTCGCACCGCATCAGCAACCATGAGCAATTGGTCTTACTTGGAGAAACCGACCACTATATTCCTCTGTGCAGAAAATGTTATCATGAATCGCGGGAAAACAAGTGATGGAATACAGCATTGAACAACTCGCAAAAATCATCGACGGAAAAATTATCCGTAAAGGAACACAAGTGCATGTAAGCACGCCCCTGCTCGATTCCAGAATTCCGGATATCCAAGCAGATGCTGTTTTTTTTGCCATCAAGGGAAAGCAGCATGACGGTCACCAATACCTCACCGATCTTGCCCTACGCGGACTGCAAACTGCGGTCGTTTCGGAAGACGTATCACTGCCGGAACATTTGCTGATTCATCTCATTAAGGTCGAAGATACCACCCTGGCATTGCAGCAATGGGCCACTTTTCATCGTGCAGGTTTTGAAAAAGAAGTCATTGCCATTACAGGTAGCAATGGAAAAACAATTGTGAAAGAATGGTTATTTCAACTGTTGCGTGAAGACTTGAATATTGTTCGTTCCCCAAAAAGTTACAACTCGCAAGTTGGTGTTCCTTTATCGGTATTGCAAACCAACGAAAACCATGAACTGGCCATTTTTGAAGCAGGTATTTCGCATCCCGGAGAAATGGAAAAGCTGGAACTCATTCTGCAACCCAATACCGGAATACTCACGAATATCGGTCATGCCCACAGCGAAAATTTTGTAGACCGAAACCAACATCTCGAAGAAAAATGTCGTTTGTTTCCCTCTTGCAACACCATTGTTTACAACGCCGACGATAAAGAAATCGATACTTATCTTAATTCGCATTTCCCTAAAAAAAATCTCCTTTCCTGGGGAAAATCTTTTGATTGTTATTTGCGCATTCTTCAGGTAGTGCCGGATAAAAAACATACACGCATAACGGTGGATTATAAAAAGGAAATGCAAACCTTGTTAATTCCATTCAGCGATAAAGCATCGATTGAAAATGCATTGACCTGTAGCACCTATTTGCTTTACCGTGGAATGTCTTTCAATACATTACGTCAACGCTTATTGCAACTTACTCCCATCGAAATGCGTTTGGAATTGCTCACAGGCAACAACAATTGCATGCTCATCAATGATGCGTATTCCTCTGATATCGCTTCTTTGCGCATTGCCTTGGATTTTCTGCATCAGCAAAAACAAGAACTCGATCGCACGGTAATTTTATCGGACATCCTCCAAGACCGCCAAGACCCCATTGAGCTATACGCGCAAGTCGGAAAACTCTTGAATGAAAAAAAAATAGATCGTTTAATTGGCATTGGAACTTCCGTGCAAGCTGTGAGCAAGTGGTTTGAAGGAGAAAAATTCTTCTTCGATTCCACTGCAGAATTCCTGCACTATTTTCAGCCTTCCATGTTTCACGATGAAATGATTCTGGTTAAAGGCGCACGTTCCTTTGGCTTTGAACGCATCATCAAAAAACTGCAGCAGAAAACGCACGAAACCGTTCTCGAAATCAATTTAAATGCCATGGCACATAATCTGTCGTGGTACCGCAGTAAATTAGAAAAAGGAACGAAAATCATGGCCATGGTGAAAGCATTCAGCTATGGCTCAGGAAGCGCGGAAGTAGCGAGTTTGTTGGAATTCAACCGTTGCGATTATCTTGCGGTAGCCTACGCGGATGAAGGTGTGGATTTGCGTCGTGCAGGTATTCGACTTCCCTTAATGGTGATGAATCCGGTGCGTGGAAGTTTCGAAACCATGATGCGTTATCAGCTGGAACCTGAAATTTATTCCTTCACCATTTTGCGTGAGTTGATTGAAACGATTGAAAAGGGAGAACAGCAGGAAATCAGCATTCACATTAAGATTGATACCGGAATGCATCGCTTGGGATTTTTACCCGAAGAAGTAGAGGAAATGTTAACGCTGCTAAAAGTGTATCCGCAAATTAAAGTCGTTTCCGTTTTCTCACACCTTGCAGCAAGCGACATGTCGGAACTCGATGATTTCTCGCGTGAACAAATGCGAAAATTGCATGCTGCCTACAAAA
>JBIKKU010000177.1:0-6528 GCA_044360245.1 Flavobacteriales bacterium
TTCAATCATGTTGTACGTGAGCGAAGCTTGCTTGATGTCCATGTTGGCAATGTCGAAAGCCATATCCACTGAGGGTTCCTGAAGGTTGCGTGAATCATAACTTCCATTCATCACCACATTGGCATCGAGCGTGCGGAGTTTCAATTGGTCGAGTGACAACACACCTTCGCGCATGGTCATTTTCCCGACAATGTCTTCCAGCATAATATCAGGTTTGCCCGGATCATTCGGGTAACGAATTTTTCCTATGGAAGTATTCATCTCAAAATCGATGTTTTTAGGAATTTCCACAACATAAGATTCTGCAGTGGCAGCAGGTTGAGCGGCGGGCTCTGCAGCAGGAGCGGCGGCGGTTTCGGTGGTGGTGCCGGAGGACATAAACGTACCTAAATCAATTTCAGGTGAGTTCATGTCGAAGGTTCCTTTTAAGGTTTCTCCTTTTAAGGCATATGCCAAATAATTATCGAATTTTCCTTTCGCCTGCAGTTGTGTTTTGTCGAGAGAACCGTCGAATGCAGCTAACTCAAGGTATTGCGGATTGAAACGGAAATCCATCAGTTTCAAATTCGTGTTGTAGGAAGCAGGATCATTGTAAACGATTTCTTTGGCAACAATGCTTCCTTCAGCTTTGAATTTTTCGTATTCACCGCGGTCAATCATCGACATGCGTCCGTCAATTTGAACATCCGAATCAATGGTTCCGCTGAGTTGCGATTCACCCATCGGTACAACATCTTTCAATGTGGCAAGGTTGAATTTTGCATTCAAACCGGCTTTGATTCCGGGGTCTGTCATGGGGTGATTCAAATGGAAAAATGCATCGATGAGGTTTCCTCCGAAGTTGGATTTGAAAACGGGAACATCAACCACGATATCGTCCATGCTTGGATCGCCTTTGGAGTTGACATTCGCACGCACCATAATTCCGGTGGCCGATTTTGGTAATCCCGGATATTGGAAACTTCCGTTGTCTACATTCAGATCAATGTTCATTCCCGGCATCGACTTCGCACCCATCACACCTTTGATTTCGCCCTTCACCGCACATTTTCCGCCAAACTTAATGCTGTTGTAATCGGCAGTGTAAATGGCAGGAACAAGCGAATAAATGTTTTTGAAATCGGTTTGTTTCGCTGCGAAATTGATGTTCATGTCAATGTCGTCGGTAGGCATGGCAACGTGTCCGTTGAATCCTAAATCGAGCTCATTGAGTTTGATGTAATCTTCAGGCATGAAGGTGTATTTGGAATTCTTCATGTCCATGGAAAAATCCAATTTCGAATCGAGTTTGGTATTTTTCATGTACGGAACACCGGCGTAAATAAAATCGATGGTGTCCGCAGTTGTGGTTGTTTTGAAATCGAAAAGATCTTGTGTGAAATCACCTGTTCCTTCGTGGTTGAGGTTGACAATGCGTGCGTACATATCGCCGGCGCGGTCATCGTAAGTGATGTTGGCATCCTTCAAATAATAATTGCGCACCTTCAATGCAAACTTAGTTTCAGAAGTATCTACACCTTCGGCAACTTTGGTGGAATCGGATTTGGCAATATCGTAATTCGCTTTTCCGTTTTCGAGTACAATCACGTTCACATCGGTTTTTTCCAAACCAATTTCGCGGATGTCGATTGCATCACCCCACAAAACCGAACCAAGATCGACCGTCACCAATACCTTGTTCGATTTGAACAAATTCACACCTTCAAATTCATCCACACCCGACAAAGAAACTTCATTCAGTTCCAAAGTAAAATTCGGAAACGTTGAAATGAGCGTGAGGGAATAATCCTTGCATTCGAATTTTCCGTTGAGGTTGTTGTTGATTTGTTCCTTGACCATTTCGAAAATCTTACGCTCGAAAATGAACGGAAGCGCAATGACAAGAATCAGCAAAACCAGGAACGAAATACCTGACCATTTAAGCAGGCGTTTCCACAAAGGCTTTTTCACTTTAGGCTGATTGGGATCGGTGTTTTTCTTCTTGAAGAACATGGTTGATTTTTTTGGTATTCGAAAATAGGAAAATGAGCAACAAGGACAAGCCAATGTTGATAGCTTTTGAAAGCTTTAGCGCAAATAAACAAACGGTATGTGTCGGAATTTAGTGTGGATTGTTTTCCTCACCAGGAATGTTCAGTTCGCCTTCGGAACGGGCAATGACCACGGTAGCCAGACAGTTACCAATGACGTTCACCGAAGTCCGTCCCATGTCCATCAGCGCATCGACGGCCAAAATGATAAAGGCTTTTTGAGGGTCCAATCCAAGACTTTCCACGGTGCTCACCAAAATGATAAACGATGCACCCCTTACGCCGGCAACACCTTTGGAAGTGAGCATCAGCATCAGGCACATGTAAACCTGTTCGCCAAAGGATAAATCCAGTCCCGAAAGTTGCGCCACAAATACCGATGCAAGACTCAGGTAAAGGGTAGTTCCGTCGAGGTTGAACGAATATCCCGTTGGTAAAACAAAGGCCACCACTTTGCGGGAAACACCAAATTTTTCGAGGTTTTCCATCGCTTTGGGTAAGGCCGCTTCAGAAGTGGAAGTGGCAAATGCAATGGATACGGGTTCCGAAATGGCTTGAAAGAATTTTTTCACCGGAATGCGGTAAAATTTCATAATAGGTAAGAGGATACCAAGGATAAAAACAATGAGCGCACCATACAAGGTAAGCACCAGGTTGATAAGCACACCAAGTACATCAATTCCCGATTTACCCACCGTTGCGGCCAATGCACCAAAAACTGCAAATGGCGCGAAGTACATGACCACATGCGTGAATTTGAACATCACTTCCGCCAGACTTTCCATGAAGTGCAACATGGTGTGTTTTTTTTCTTTGTCTTTTACCATCGACAAGCCAATCGCAAACAAAATCGAAAAAACCACAATTTGCAGCACCTGATTTTCGGCGATGGATTTGGCAATGTTTTGCGGGAAAATATCCACGATCACATCATGGTCGTTGTTCTTGTTGTGGTCCAATAATTTGTTCGCCCGCTCCGAAGATTTGTCGGAGATTTCCTTTGCAATTTCAGGATCCAGACTTTTTCCTGCTTGCGTAAGATTGATGGCTCCAAGTCCGATGAACAGCGCAACGGTCGTCACCAATTCAAAATAGATCAAAGATTTCAATCCCATTCGTCCCACTTGCTTCATGTTGGAATGTCCTGCAATACCAACAACCAGCGTAGACAGCAATAATGGCGCAATAACCGTTTTAATGAGGTTCAAAAAAATCTTGCTCAGACGATCGAGTTCGGTGGCTTGTTCAGGTAAATCCACACCCATTTCCACACCCGCAACCATGGCAAACATGATCCAAAGCGTGAGGCTTTTTTTGCGAATGGTGAAGTAGGCGAGGACCGAGAGAATCAATATACGCGCAGACATGATCAATGTCGGACTTGCAAAATCATCGAACTTCCAGAGTACAATGTTTAATACAATCAGTAAGCTGTACGTCAGCCCGAAAACAAGTTTATTCGACATCACAGGCGGTTGGTTTTGGAAATCAGTAAATAATCGGCAATGACCAATGCAGTCATGGCTTCTACAATAGGAACTGCGCGCGGAAGCACACATGGATCGTGACGACCTCTTCCGGAAATGGTAGTTTCTTCGCCGGCTTCGTTCACGGTTTCCTGTTCTTGCATGATGGTAGCAACCGGTTTAAATGCCGTGTTGAAATAGATATCCGCTCCATTGGAAATTCCACCTTGAACGCCACCGGAGTGATTGCTCGTGGTGATGGTTTTTCCGTTTTCTATTCTGAATGGATCGTTGTGTTCGGAACCTTTTAAACGCGTTCCTTCAAATCCGCTTCCGTATTCAAATCCTTTGGCAGCATTGATACTCAACATGGCCTTACCCAATTCGGCATGAAGTTTATCGAAGGCAGGTTCTCCTAAACCAATCGGACAATTTTTTACCACGCAAGCAATTACACCTCCAATGGTATCGCCTTGTTTGCGGATTTCTTCAATGCGTGTAATCATGCGTTCTGCGGTATCTGCATGCGGACAGCGCACGATGTTTTCATCGGTCTTTGATAAATCAAGTTCGGAATAGGGAATTTCTAACACAATTTCGCCTACACTTTTTACAAAAGCCTGAATGCTGATTCCGAAATGGGCAAGCACTTGTTTGGCAATAGCACCGCCAACTACACGAGATGCTGTTTCTCGTGCCGATGTTCTTCCTCCTCCGCGGTGATCGCGAATCCCATATTTTTCGAACCAAGTAAAATCGGCATGCGATGGACGAAATACATCCTGATTGTGGTTGTAATCTTTAGAGCGTTGGTCTTCGTTGTAAATCACAAAACCAATGGGTGCACCTGTAGTTTTTCCTTCAAAAAGGCCCGATAAAATGTTTACCGTATCACTTTCTTTCCGCTGGGTAACGATGTGTGATTGCCCCGGTCTGCGACGATCGAGTTCATGCTGAATGGCTTGTACATCGAGGGTCAGACCTGCAGGACAACCATCTAAAATTCCTCCAATCGCTTCGCCATGCGATTCACCGAAAGTGGTCAGTCGAAAAAGTGTACCAAGTGAATTTCCGGCCATGGTTATTTTTTAAGTCTGACGCGTTTCAGGTTCAATTGATTCATCGCATTCACTTCCAATCCTTCCACATATTTCTGCACAAAGCGAATCACTTCATCGTAATAAAGCGGAATAACAGGTGCTTCTTCTAAAATGATTTCTTCCATGTTGTGATAGAGTTTGTAGCGCTCTTCCTCATTGGTTTCCATCATGGCTTTTTCGAAGTTCACATCAAAAGGTCCGTTCTTAAAATGGGTGTAATTCGGACCGCGTGGCGATTCGTTTTTGCTGTAAAACAATTGCAGAAAATTAATCGCATCCGGATAGTCGGCGGTCCATGATTTACGGAACAAATCGGTATTGAAAGATGCGATGATTTGTTTGTGCACGTTAGGTACCACAATTTCCAATTCAACCGGAATGCCTAATTCTTCAATATTGCTTTTAAGGTATTCGCAGGTTTGTTTGTATTCGTTGGTGGCTACCAATTTTATCGGTTCCATTTTTCGCGGATCTTTAATGCCTGCTTCAAACAACAATGCACGTGCTTTGTCCAGATCGAAGGTATAACCAATTACACTGGAATATTTGAAGGAAGGCATTCCCATAGGTGTGAATCCTGATTCGGCGGGATGTCCGATGCCGTTGCGCAGGTTGTTCACCAATTCACGACGGTTGATGGCGTAATTGATGGCTTTGCGAACTTGTTTGATTTTGATCGGGTCGTTTTCCAATTCGGGTTGATTGGTCTTGAGCATGTAACCGATGTAGTCGGTTTTTAACCAAGGGTGACGTTGCAGGTAAATTTTCTCTGCAAAAGCACTTTGCAAGCGACCATCTTTGGTGAGGAGTTCATCCTGATAACTTGGATGCAATCCGGAGATGAATTCAAATTTTCCTTTCAGGAATTCACGCTTCTCCACATCTTTTTCGCGGATGAATGAAATAGCAACGGCATCGATGTATGGAAGGCGATTTCCTTGCGGGTCTTTTTCGAAATAGTTTTCGTTTTTCACCAAAACCATTTTCACATCCTCTTTCCAGGATTTGAATTTGAATGGTCCGGTTCCTACAGGATTACGAGTAAAATCATCACCAAAATAATCCACGATTTCAATGGGAACGACATAACAAAAAGACAAAGCCAACTGTTCCAAAAAGGAATGCTGAGGTTGAGCAAGTACAATTTTTAAAGTCGAATCATTGGGGGCATAAAATCCCAATCCGAAGGAACGCTCTGAACGGTCGAGGTTTTGGAAGATGTATCGTCCGGGTGAAGCCACTTCGGGATCGGTAATGCGGAAAAAGGAATTCACAAAATCCTGCGCAACCACTTGTCGTCCCTTTCCTTCCGGAAATTGCGGATGATCGTGGAAGTACACATCGTTTCTCAGGTAAAACGTGTACTCCAATTGGTCTTCGCTGACTTCCCAACGTTTGGCAATGGAAGGTTGTACCTTGAGGTTGCGGTCCAGTTCTACCAATCCGTTAAACAATTGCGCCATGGCCCACATGTCCTCAAAACGCGATGCCATTGCGGGATCCAGAAAAGAAATTCCGGCCGATTCATTGTAGCGGAAAACCTTTTTACCGCTCAATTCAGCAGAATCTTTTGGCGGATTGCAGGAAAACCAGCTCAATACAATACACAAATATCCCAGATGTCGCAATTTCATGGTACTCATTTTGAAGGCCAAAGATAATCCCAAATGCCCACAAAATGCGGATTTCAACCCTTTTTTTGTGAATCGGATGAATTCCCCTACCTTGCGGCCGATTTCAACTAAAAACTTACTACTTATTATGAAAATGATGCAATTCGTACTGTCGGCTCTGCTTATCGCCACAGTAATGGTGTCTTGTGCTCCAAAAAGTAAAAAAGGTGCATGGATCGATGCCGACAAAGAAAAATTCACTGCTGAATTCAACAAAGGAGCAGAAGGTCAGGAAGTACCCGGTTTGACTGAAGAACAG
>JBIKKU010000386.1:0-3042 GCA_044360245.1 Flavobacteriales bacterium
TCAAAACCTTCACTAAAGATCTTTGCGACTGTGCAATGAAAAAAGCTGAAGCGAACTACGAAAACTTCGATGAAGCGAACAAAGACAATGCAGGTATGGAAAAAATCGGTACTGAGTGTGGTACTGAGCTTGCTCCAAAAATGCTTGAAATGATGATGGGTAACATGCCAACAGAACCAGTTATGGATACTACTGCAGTAGATACTTCTGCTGTTGTTGCCGAATAATAGGTTTTCTTTCAATATTGCAAGGGGGGGAGGTTTACTCTCCCTCTTTTTTTGTGCTTAATTTTCCTTTTTCTGATTATTCCTTTGTTTTGAAATTACTGCTTTAAGGCCTGTAGTAATCTGCTTTTATGTATTTTTGCAGCGCATGAATCAATACCGGAAAGTCAGTTTTTACACCCTTGGTTGCAAGCTCAATTTTTCTGAGACTTCTACCATAGCGCGTCAGTTTGTAGATGCGGGATATGCCAAGGTTGATTTTTCGGATCGACCGGATATTTATGTCATCAACACTTGTTCCGTTACCGACAATGCCGATAAAAAATGTCGTGCACTGGTGCGTAAGGCGCAAGGCATAAATCCGGAGGCTTTTGTGGTGATTATTGGTTGTTATGCCCAATTGAAACCCGAAGAAATTGCAGCCATCCCCGGAGTGGATTTGGTTTTGGGTGCCAATGAAAAATTCAACGTCATTGCCCATCTCGAAAAACTAGAAAAAAAATCGGATGGCAAAGGAAAAGTCGAAGCAACGGAAATCAAACAAGCCAAGACTTTTGTTCCTTCCTATTCCTATGGCGATCGCACACGTTCGTTTTTGAAAGTGCAAGACGGTTGCGATTATTTTTGTGCTTTTTGTACCATTCCTTTGGCCCGTGGATTTTCGCGCAGCAACAGCATTGCCGAAACACTTAAAGTAGCTCGCGAAGTAGCCGCAACCGAAGTAAAAGAAGTGGTGCTGACCGGTGTGAACATTGGTGATTTCGGAAACGGAACCGAGGAGAATTTTTTCGGACTTGTGCGTGAACTTGATCAGGTGGAAGGAATCGATCGTTACCGGATTTCCAGTATCGAACCCAATTTGTTGAGCAACGATATCATTGCTTTTGTTGCACAATCCAAACGTTTTGCTCCGCATTTTCATGTCCCCCTGCAAAGCGGAAGTGATAAAATTTTGCAATTGATGCGCCGCAGGTATTTGAGTGAGCTTTATGCCGACCGCGTGCAAACCATCAAATCGCATATGCCCGACGCATGCATTGGCGTGGATGTGATTGTTGGATTTCCCGGAGAAACCGAAGAAGATTTTCTGACCACCTACAATTTCCTCAACGAATTGGATGTTTCGTATTTCCACGTGTTCACCTACAGCGAGCGCGACAATACCACCGCCATTCGCAGCAAAGAAGTGGTGCCGATGGAAGAACGCAACAAGCGCAGTAAAATGTTGCACATCCTTTCTGAAAAGAAAAAACGTGCATTTTATAAAACCCAGGAAGGAAGAACGCTTACCGTTTTATTTGAAGCGGAAGAAGAAGAGGGAGTGATGTTTGGGTTTACCGAAAATTATGTCAAAGTAAAAACACCGTTCGATGCTGCGCTGGTCAACCAACTGGCGGAAGTGAAACTAACGGAAACCGATCGCGATGGTGTCATGAAGATGGAATTGCTTCAAGTGCTGTCCGGTTCTAAAGCCAGAGCCTGATGTATCCTAACCTCTATTATTTCTTTTTTGATGTTTTCGGTGTTTCCATTCCTTTTTTGAAAGCCGTAAACAGTTTCGGATTTTTCGTTGCCATGGCTTTTGTCGTCGGTGGTTATTACTATACACGCGAACTCAAGCGCAAGGAAGGAAACGGACTGCTCGTGCCCGGAAAAATAAAACGGACATTCGGAGCTCCTGCAACAACGGCGGAATTGGTGAGCAATGGTGTACTTGGTTTTTTTCTCGGATTCAAATTGCTGCATTCTTTTTTAAACAGTGAAGTTTTTGGCAATTTCCCATCATTTCTTTTTTCCGTGCAGGGAAATATCATCGGGGGAATTCTCGGTGCTGCAGGAATGGCGTATTGGCGTTATGCAGAAGCCAAAAAAACACAATTGCCCAAACCCGAAGAACGTGAAGTTCCTTTTCATTCCTGGGAACATGTTGGTAACCTGATTGTCATTGCGGTTATTTTCGGATTCATTGGTGCCAAGTTGTTTGCATGGTTTGAAGTTGGAGGCAATTTTATCGATTTCATTTCCGATCCGTTCCAGGGATTAACCATGTATGGCGGATTGATATGCGCAGCGATTGCAATGACCGTTTACATGCGTAAAAACAATTTGCCCGTATGGCATTTTTACGATGCTGCCGCTCCTGCATTGATGTTGGCTTATGGCGTGGGACGCATTGGTTGTCATGTTTCCGGCGATGGCGACTGGGGTATTGTAAATACGGCACCGAAACCGGGATGGATGAGTTTTCTGCCCGACTGGATGTGGTCTTATAATTATCCAAACAATGTGAATGGCGTGGACACTCCGATACCGGGATGTATTTATGAAGAAAAATATTGCAACATGTTGGAGCATCCGGTTTTTCCTACACCTTTTTATGAAACCGTGATGTGCGTTTTGTTCTTCGGTGTGTTATGGATGCTGCGCAAACGCATCAGTATTCCGGGTGTGTTGTTTTTTGTGTATCTGTTTCTCAATGGTATTGAACGTTTCCTGATCGAAAGTATTCGCGTGAACGAAAAAATAAATTTCCTGGGCATGCAAGTCACACAGGCGCAATTGATTTCCGGTACATTCCTTCTTGCCGGTATAGTCGGAATCGTTTATCTTTTTCGGAAAAATAAAGCAGGAACTCCCGCTGCATGAAACTCGTTTTTATCCTTAACCGCAAAAGCAAAAAACGTGTCTGGCTCTATCATTTTGTGGAAGAGTTCAGGAAGTTTCATCTGTTTGAACAGGTAGAGGTTTGGGATACACGCCATGTGGGACATGCCATTTCCCTTGCCGAAAAAGCAGAGCATGAAGGATTTAATTTTGT
>JBIKKU010000091.1:0-9565 GCA_044360245.1 Flavobacteriales bacterium
TTTCCCAAAAGACTTTTTAATGGTGATCGATGAAAGTCACGTTACTGTTCCGCAAATACGCGCCATGTACGGAGGTGACCGCGCACGCAAAATCAATTTGGTGGATTATGGTTTTCGTTTGCCTTCTGCATTGGACAACCGACCATTGAAGTTTGAGGAATTTGAATCTTTGCTCAATCAAACCATTTATGTTTCTGCAACACCCGCAGATTATGAATTGCAAAAATCGGATGGTGTGGTTGTTGAACAGCTGATTCGCCCTACAGGACTGCTCGATCCGGTGATTGAAGTTCGACCATGTGCAAATCAGATTGATGATCTATTGGAAGAAATAGCCCAAGTTACCGATCGTGACGAACGTGTTTTGGTAACCACACTTACCAAACGTATGGCCGAAGAATTGGCGAAATACCTGGAAAAAATGTCGGTGCGTTGCCGATACATCCATTCCGATGTAGATACACTTGAACGTGTGGAAATTTTACATGATTTGCGTAAAGGAATGTTTGATGTGTTGATTGGTGTAAATCTTCTTCGCGAGGGCTTGGACTTGCCGGAAGTCTCGCTGGTTGCCATTTTGGATGCCGATAAAGAAGGTTTTTTAAGATCGGAAAGGTCTCTGGTTCAAACCGTTGGAAGAGCGGCACGAAATGTGAATGGTAAAGTAATCATGTACGCCGATAAGATCACCGATTCGATGAACAAAACCATCACGGAAACCAACCGTCGACGTGAAAAACAAATGGAATACAACACCATACATAACATCACACCACGCCAAATTGTGAAATCGATGGAAAGTCCGCTTTCATTCGGACGAGCGCCATTGGAGGACAAGGTTAAACCATACGCAGGTGAAGAAATCATCAATGCAGCTGCTGATCCGGTGATGGCCTATCTGACCAAAGATGAGCTTTTGGTGCATATTGATAAAGTGAAAAAAATCATGGAAAAAGAAGCCAAGGATGAAAACTTTATCGAAGCTGCACGACTGCGTGATGAAATTTTTCAATTGATGAATCTCTTAAAAACTAAATAACATGCGTAACTCCATTTTGCTGAGCACCGGACTAATTCTGATTTCCACGATGGTTTTTATGTCCTGCAGAACTGCGAAGAATGTCACCAAACCTAATCCGGAAACTACCGTGCAAAAAGACAGCATCTCTACCATTCATGTTGGCTCTGATTTGTCCTTACCCGACACCAACGATGCCTTTTCGATTTTAAATGTCGCTTTAAAAGGAGATATCCTCGAAATTGAAGTCAGTTACGGCGGAGGTTGTCGCGAACACGATTTTGATTTGCAATTCAATGGTCTGTATAAAAAATCCATGCCTGCCCAAGCGGCTATTTGGTTGGTGCATGAAAATCACGGTGATGCTTGTCGAGCCATGATTCAGAAAAAACTCTATTACAACATCAGTTCCATTCGCAATCCTTCGGGGAAACCCGGAGAACTTCACATCAGCCTCGCAGGATGGAACGAGCGCATCGTATACCGCTGGGAATAAACCCTATTTGGCCATATGAAAGGGTTTGATTAAATTGTTAATCAAACCCTTTTTTTATGCAATTCACAGATAAGTTATTTTACAAGAAACTCAACCTCATCACGTTTGCCCTTTTAGCGGTATTGTCTATAAGTGGTGGCGTTATTGCTCTTTTTGCGCACAATTGGGATGATTTTCCACGTATTGTTCGTGTCATATTGAGTTTTGTGCCGGTGCTTTTAGGGATTGCAGTTTTCGTTTATATGGAAATGAAAAAATACCCATCTGTGGTTTGGCGTGAAGCATCATCTGTGTTTTTTATGTTTATGCTGGGGTCTTCATTGGCCATGATTGGTCAGGTTTACAACATGGGAGGGACTTTTGCCGACCTCATGTTCAATTGGATGGTGCTTTCCATTCCGATTATTTATGTGGCCAATTCCAGTCTTGCTGCAGTGTTGTACCTCTTGGGAATTGCCGTTTGGGTATATGCGAATTCATTGGGACGGATGTTCTTTTTCATTCCGAGTTTCGAGGCGATTGAACAAAACAATTGGTATTGGATATTGCTTCTTGCCATTGCACCGCATTTATTTTTTAACGTAAAACGCAATTTGGAAGATCCTAAATCACTTGTCTTGGTTTGGGCCTTTACACTTTCATTGCAATCCTGCGCTGGATTCACTTTCCGTCATCATATGATTATTGGCTTGGTATTAATTGCCGCTTCTTTATACAGTTTGGGTCGCATGTATCGTTCGGAAAAAAGTGTGTGTGATGCATGGTATAAACGTCCGCTTTCCATTGTGGGAATTTTCGGCATGTTTTACATCCTCCTTATTGTTTCATCCAACGGCTTTCTTGAAAATTACGTACGCTGGGAAAATTATATCAGCAGCGGCTCTCCTTCCTTTATGGATGATGATTTTGTTCGTGAAAGTTCGGGTCACGATTGGATTTATTACCTCACCTATGTAGTGATTTTAGGTATGGCTTATTGGGTATTCACTTCTTTTATGCGCGAATACAAGGAGAATCCAAAACAAATGAATTACTTCAATTACGCAGTTGCTCCAATGGTGCTTCTGGCTATTGTGCTTGAAATCATGGGTACCGACACCGTAACACGCATCCTACTTAATCTGTTTTTACTCGCCTGGGGAGGATTCTATATTCTACGCTCCGTGCAAATGAACCTTCCAAAACTGGCAGCTTTCGGTTTTACCATTTTAAGCCTAACACTATTGGTTCGTTATTTTGATATGGAAATGAGTTTTTACCTCAAGGGATTAATTTACATCGCCATTGGAAGTGCTGCATTGTATTTCAACAAGGTGTATAGCGAAATGAAAATTGATGGGAAAAATGAGGAATAAAAGAGCCTTGTGGGTAGCGCTTCTGGTATTGGGAATATTGGCTATCCCGCTATATGTGGTGATTTCAAATGAATTGAAACTGGCGGATCAGGATCACGTGTTCAAATTCAAATGCGAAGCACGCGACCCCATTGACATCATGCGCGGGAGATACATCCGATTAACATTCAACAATACCATTGAAGATAGTTTATCGGCGCTTCAGACTTTTCCTCAAGGACAAAAAGTATTTGTTACCGTTGGAAAAGATAAGAATGGATGGGGTGTTTTTAAAAGCATCTCCGACAAAATGCCCGATCATCCCTTTTATTTTGAAACACGCATTCTTTATTCATGGCGAAACATCAATCAATTTGACATCCCATTCGATAAATTTTTCATGAATGAAGAGGATGCGCCAAAAGCGGAAAAGGCCTACACAGAAGGCGTTTTTCTTACCAATGCGGAAATCTATGCGGAAGTCACCATTAAAAACGGAACTACAATTTTACGCGATGTTTACATCAATGGTGAAACCATGCACGATTACATCCAATCGCATTGATTACAAAAGATCAAAAAGCGAATGAACCCCAACAGCGCGTTCAACCGTAAATGATTCTGCATACATCACCTGAATAGGTCGACCCGCAACCACAGAGCGAGCTTTCATGTATTCAAAAAATTCTTTGCTTGAAATGGGCGTTGAAGGTGTATTATCGTTTGGATTGTAAAACTGCGTTCCATAAGCCATGATGGCCTCCATTTTCTTTTCGAAGTATGGCGTTATATCTATGACAACATCCGGTAATTGCAATCGGTCTTGCGGATAATGGTAAACTGCTTTTGTACGCCAGGCTTGTTGTTCCTGACCATCATAACTAGTTTGTATTTTGGAAAGTCCGGCATAAAACACAGCATCGGAAACCAATTTCGATCCGCGGGCATGATCAGGGTGACGATCATCTGTGGCCGGAGCAATGACAATTTCAGGCTGAAAGCGACGAATTTGTTCCACCACTTTCAAGAGTGAGGCTTTATTCCATTGAAAGAATCCATCTTCAAGTCCAAGATTTACCCGTACATCCACACCCATGATTTGGGAAGCTTTTACGGCCTCTTCAGCGCGAATTTCTGCCGAACCTTTTGAACCCAATTCACCACGCGTCAGGTCAACAATACCTGTTGTTTTACCAAGCGCTTTGTGTTTAATGAGCGTTCCTGCACAAGAAATTTCAACATCATCAGGATGGGCACCAAAGGCCAGAAGATCAATTTTCATAGGGTATTATTTTCCGGTAATCCAGGAAATGATGGAAGCATCATCAGGCAAGGTTCGCGGAGAAACATTGCGCACGTAATGACCGTTTTCGTCGATGAGGAATTTGTGGAAATTCCAGGCCACCTCAACATCTTCCACTCCGTTTTTTGCTTTTTGGGTAAGCCATTGGTAAATAGGTGCCATGTCTTTTCCTTTCACCGAAATTTTGGACATCATCGGAAAAGTTACACCGTAATTTTTGGTGCAAAATCCTTTGATTTCCTCATCTGTTCCGGGTTCCTGACTCAAAAAATCATTAGCAGGAAAACCAATGATGGTGAAGTTTCCTGAACCGTATTTGAGAAAAACTTCTTCAAGTTGTTTGTACTGTGGGGTTAATCCACATTGTGAAGCAGTGTTCACAATCATGATTTTTTTTCCTTTCAACGAAGAAAAATCAAATTCTTTTCCGTCAATATCCTTGACTTTGAAATCGTAAATCGTAGGCATTTCTTTTGGGGTGCTTGAGGTGGAAACTTCTTTAACGTCGGTGGTTTTGCTGCTGGCACAGGAGAAACTGATCAATGCAACGGCACCGAAAACAATAGCGAGGGAAACAATTTTCATTTTCATAGAATTCTTGTATGGACAAATATAACAAAAGCAATTGCAAAAGGTTCGTTACTCCACCAAGGTATAATTTTCGCGGGCAAAGGCGCGTGTACTGGCATTAAAGTGCCACCATTCTGTCTGAATCCCGAAAAAACCGGCCTTGTACATCACTTGTCTCAATAAACGACGGTTCGCGATTTGTGCGGAATTCAATTGTCCCTGTTCCAAAAAATACGCCTCCATGGATGGATACGATTGTTCAGAAGGATCGTCATAAGGCGTTCCCATGTCCAGGGCCTTACCATCCGGTGAAGCAATTGTAATATCCACTGCAAGGCCGTAATTGTGAAGGGAACCGTTTTTCGGATTCGAAACAAACTTTCCTTTTTCGGATGGCGGCAAATCGATAATGTCCCACATTTTTTGCTGCACCGAACGCGGACGAACACCATCGTAAACCAAAAGCGTAAGTGTGCTGTCGTGTTCCTTTAATAAAGCTTGTGCCTTTTTCAATTTTTCGGCACAAACCGGATGCAAATAAAGACGGTGAAAATCACCATAAACATCCTCGTGCAAAAAATTCGCTGTGTCAGAATATTTTAAATCAACCAGAATACTGGCATCTACCTCACCCATCCAAATACAACCGGCATTGCGAATGGAACGTTCAAGTTGGGTGGTGTCTTCCACAAACACCTCTTCGACTTTTGGAACTTCTGAAGAGTCCTTACCTTCCAATGGACTCGATGATTCTTTGACCTCTTGTTTAGTATCACAAGCCAAAAAAATCAGAAAAACGAAAAGCACCCGGCCTTTTTTCATGGTCCAAAATTAAGCTATATTCACAACATGCAAGACCCACAAGAACTCATTCTCGTATCACCTGACCATTTCGGTTTTAATCCGGAAACGGGTATCAGTAATGCCTTTCAAAAAAACACAGGCGAAAGCGCTGAAGTCATAAGGAAAAATGCTAAAACCGAGTTTCAACAAGTACTGCAATTATTGGATGCTGTAAACATTGCTTATACCGTTTTTCCTTCCCCGGATGAAATCACACCGGATGCTGTTTTTCCCAACAATTGGTTTTTTGTACTGCCCGAAGAAACCCTTGTGATTTGTCCGATGCAGGCCGAAAACCGTCGAAAAGAAAGGCAAAACAATATCTTGAGTTTTATCCAATCCCAATTCGACATTACCGATACCATTGACCTTAGTTCATACGAAAACGAGGGACAATTTTTGGAAGGAACCGGATCCATTGTTTTCGATCACGATGCCCATGTTGCCTATGCTTGTGTCTCGCCACGCACAGATGAAAAATTGCTGCGTGAGCTTTGTGCCCGAATCAATTATGAACCTTTTGTTTTTCGGGCAATTGGTCCAAAAGGAGAAGAAATTTACCATACCAACGTTGTGATGCATGTTGGTGAACATATTGCGGGTGTTTGTTTGGATGCCATTGAAAATCCTCTTGAATCGGCAATGGTTTACCAAAAATTAGACAGCAGTGGGTGTGAAATCATTCAATTGAGTTTTTCCCAAATGTTGTCATTTGCGGGCAATATGTTGGAAGTGAAGGACCGTGAGGGAAATCCGGTTTTACTTATGAGCACAACAGCTTTCAACTGCCTTACGCCTTCACAAATTCAAAAAATAGAAGCAAAAGTCAGAATTGCCCACACCCCCATCCCGACTCTGGAAACCATTGGTGGCGGGAGTTTGCGTTGTATGTTGGCGGGAATACATGTCAAAAGAAAATCCTGATATCATGAAAAAAATTGCTGTACTGCTCTCCGGTTGCGGAGTTTACGATGGTTCCGAAATTCAGGAATCGGTATTTACCTTACTTCACATTCAATTGAACGGTGGACAATACCAATGTTTTGCCCCCAATATGACACAACACCATGTGCTCGACCATACCACAGGAAATGAAATGAATGAGTCGCGCAATACCTTGGTTGAAGCTGCCCGAATTGCTCGAGGAGACATCAAAGATCTTGCGGTTTTAAACATGCAGGATTACGATGGTTTGGCCATTCCGGGTGGATTTGGTGCTGCCAAAAACCTCACCAAATGGGCCTTTAGCGGACCAGCCGGAGATATTCATCCGGAGGTAAAACGAGTAATTCTTTCTGCATTGGAATTGAAAAAAGGAATTCTTGCACTTTGCATGGGGCCAACCGTTATTGCCAAAGCATTGGAAAATACAGGGACCCACGCGGTACTTACGGTAGGTACCGATAACGAAAAAAGTCCTTATGAAATCAAAGCCATTTCCGATGGAATGATTTCCATTGGAGCAAAAGCTGAAATGAAAAGCATTCGTGAAATTGCTGTAGATGAAAACTTAAAAATCGTCACAGCACCTTGTTATATGATGGAAGCAAGCATTTCGGAAGTCAACAACAACATTGCTCAAGCCACGAAAGCTTGGTTTGCCTTGATGTAATATCCTTTACGTTTCATTTGGTCTGACCTTCTTCTAAAAAAATGACATCATCATTTGGAGATTTCAAATCCTCCAATAACTTTGCAATCTAAATAAACAGTATATTTAGTTATGGCGTATTCCCTTTCCTACTCCAAATCCATTTTGGTGCTTGCCTTTATTTCGGATAAAATCCGCAGAGGGGAAACGGAATTCATTTCCACCAAAGTAATTTCTGAATTGCTGAATATTCCCAAACCCACCTTGGCGGTCATCTTCAACAACCTTATTCGGGCGGGTATTTTAGAATCGAAAGAAGGGATTAACGGCGGTGTAAGGTTTGCCCGAAATCCGGATCAAATAACCTTGCTCGATATCCTAACTGCCATTGAAAATCAAAAACCATTGTTTCAGACCAATTTTGAGATCAAGGCCAAAAGCAAAAGACCCGAAAGTATTTTAAATGCCTTAAATGCATCCCTTACCGGAGCAGAAGAAGCCATGAAAGCCAAACTCAAAAAAACAACCTTGAAGGACATTTTAAAAGGCGATTAATTTTTTTTGATTCAAACTAAATATACAATATATGAAGTTTAAGTATTTAATGATGATTACAACAACAACTTTCCTATTTCATCAAAAAACGCAAGCTATGTCCATATTTCTAAAAGCCACCAAAAGTCAATGGTACAAGGAGTTCCTTCATCCTGTTGCAGATGAACTTTGTCAACTCCCGAATGGAAGCGAAATTCTGGATATTGGTACGGGACCGGGAAATCTTCCCGCAATAGTTGCATCGCGAAAAAACAAACTGAAAATCACAGGAATTGACATTGATTCTTCGATGATCCGGGAAGCCAGAAAAAGATACGACTTACCCAACCTTTCTTTTGATTACCAAGAGGTCAATGCTCCTCTTTCGTTCGAAAATCAACAGTTTGATGCCTTGTGTTTTTGTTCTGTTTTGTTTTTGCTCGACCAAGACACGAAACAAAATTTGGTATTGGAGGCAGCACGCATTTTAAAACCGAAAGGAAAAATTTTCATCCTCACTCCATCCGGTAAAAGGCCCATCAGCAAAGCATTTTGGGATATCCGATTTTTCGATAAACCATTTCAAAACCTCACTTTTTCCTTTTGGAAACTTGCAACAACTCGTGCCGGAAGGAATTGGCAAAATGCACATTGGGCCGAAAATTTTGCATTGGAAAATGGCTTCTCTTATACCATGGATATTGTTTTCCATGGACATGCTACACTTGAAATCCTCACCAAAAACTAACCTTAAAAACAAATCACATGAACACAACACTATGGACTTTACAAATCACCATGGCATGCGCTTTAAGTGCATCTGGTATGCTCATCCTATTGCTGCCCAAGGCCAAATTGGCAAGCAGGTTATCTTGGGTAAACGAATATTCCGACAAGATGCGTTATTTCATTTGCCTGTCGAAAATCATAGGTGCAATTGGATTGGTTGTTCCTTTGTACCTCGGAATATGTCCTATCCTTACCCCTCTTGCAGCCATTGGAATAAGCCTGTTTATGCTGTTGGCCATGCGCTATCATTTGCTGCATAAAGAATACAAGGATATTCCGGCAACACTGGTGTTTTTCATTATAGCAGTGGTGATAGCCTATTTTCGGTGGATTTGAATACACCTTTTGAATCAACAATAAACCACCAAGGAAAGAATGGTCAAAAAAAAAGTCCCGGCGTTTACCGGGACTTTTTGGGGTGGATGATGGGATTCGAACCCACGACCCTCAGAACCACAATCTGATGCTCTAACCAACTGAGCTACAACCACCGTTTGGAGGCTGCAAAAATAATAAAAAATCCAAACGACAAAACAAGTCAGGAATAAAATACAAAGGACAGGCGGTATTCATGGGCCTGGGCACTTTAGGCATGGATAACAGGGGAAAACTTTCAATATCCACTTTTCTGAAATGGCTTAATTTTGCTGCATGTCCTCCAAAAAGAAAACCATCCTTGTTGATGGAATGACCTGTACCAATTGTGCCATGAGTGTTACCAAGCGCTTGGAAAAATTGGGATTGAAGGAAGTTAACACCGATTTTCTTTCCGGTGAGGTGAGTTTTCAAGGAGATATTGCCTTTGAAGACCTTTCGAAAGCCTTGGATAATATTGGATTTGCGGCAAGAGAATGGCAAGAAGAACTTCCGGAAAAAGGATTCTCAGCTCTGGAGAAAAAATTCTTGTTTGCGCTTGTCTTCTCCATTCCACTGTTTTTACACATGTTTTTGCCAAACGAACATTGGTTAAATAATGTGTATGTGCAGATCTCGCTTTGCACTCCTGTTTTCCTTTTGGGTTTCTTTCATTTTGGAAAAAGCGGTTGGGGATCAGTAAAATCGGGCATTGCCAACATGGATGTGCTCA
>JBIKKU010000092.1:0-9536 GCA_044360245.1 Flavobacteriales bacterium
CCGATCAGTTTATCATTTTCGCGCGGCAATTGTCGATGTGGGTAATCCTGATTGTTTCTCCAACTCCTGGCGGAAGCGGTATTGCAGAGTTTGTGTTCTCCGGATTTTTAAGTGAGTTCATTCCTTTTGGTTTGGCCGGAATTCTGGCTGTATTGTGGCGACTCATCTCTTATTATCCTTATTTGTTTATCGGCGCAATTGTGCTTCCCCGTTGGTTAGGAAAATCGGTGGAATAGCCCTGTTGCGCATGACAATTCTAAGTGGAGTACCGCAAAAACATGATAATTTTCGGTTCAATACGAGAAATATTATAATAATTTTCGGTTTGACCCCTATTTTTATTATTTTTGAAGGTATGTTGCCCCGTTTATTAGAAAAAACCATTCAAAAGCGTCTTAAATCGGGTAAGGTTGTTGTGTTGCTTGGGGCCAGGCAAGTGGGTAAAACAACTTTAATGGAGCGTTTATTTCATGCTGCTGATGTTCTCTGGTTAAATGGAGATGATGCGGACACACGCATTTTGTTGAAAGAAGCGAATGTCAGAAAACTTCAAAATATCATAGGCAAACATACTATCGTTGTCATTGATGAAGCACAAAGAATTCCTGAAATAGGTTTATGTGCAAAAATCATTCATGATAGAATAAAAAATGTAAGACTTGTTTTAACCGGATCTTCTTCTTTCGAGCTTCGCAATCAAATCAATGAATCTTTGACCGGTCGCAAGGCTGAATTTTATCTATTCCCATTTTCATTTGAGGAATTATGCAATGCTAGAGGTTTGTTGGATGAGAAAAGAATGCTGGAGCATCGCTTGGTATATGGATATTATCCTGAGGTTGTAAACAATCCGGATGATGCGGAACAACTGATCAGAGAGTTGACGGATAGTTATCTCTACAAAGATGTTATTGCATTGGAACAAATAAAAAAGCCGGAAAAACTTGAAAGGTTAATCCAAGCGCTTGCATTGCAAGTTGGAAGTGAAGTGTCGTTTAATGAATTAGCCAACCATTGTTCAATCGATAAAGAAACGGTGGAAAGGTATATTCAAATGTTAGAACGTGCATTTGTCATATTCAGATTGCCTGCATATAGCAAGAATGTGCGCAACGAGTTAAAGAAGGCTCGCAAGATTTATTTTTGGGACAATGGCTTAAGAAATGCTGTAATCGGACAGTTTGCTTCAATTTCCAAGAGATTAGACACAGGGGCTCTTTGGGAAAACTTTCTGATTAGTGAAAGAATGAAATTGAATTACTACCACAACAGTAAAGCAAATTCCTTTTTTTGGCGAACAACAGCTCAGCAGGAAATTGATTATGTTGAAGAGGATGGAAATGAGATTATGGCTTGGGAATTCAAATGGAAATCCACAAGGAAAGTGAATCTGCCTTTGACCTTCTCCAAGGCATATGAACCAAAAAGCTTTGAGGTAATTGGTGTTGAAAATCCGGAGGCGTTTTTGTTGAAATAAGATTCCAAACAACAATCAAGGCTCCACCAAGATTTTTTGGCGAAAAATATTTCCTGAATCATCTTTCAAAACCAACCAATACATCCCGGTTTTAAAGCCGGAGAAAGAAAATGTGTTGGTGTACAAGCGGCCCGAATGCACGAGTTGACCGGTAATGGAGAAAATCTGCAAATCCATTGTTCCCTTGAAGTTTTTTAAGAACACTTCGTTTTGGGTTGGATTGGGATAAACTTCCAAAACATGGTCTGTCTGCTCGTTTACGTCGTTTTTCCCGGAGTTGAATCCGCAAAATCCGTAATTCGATACGAGAAGATTGGGTAATCCGGCGCGACAAATACCGCTTCCGAGTGAGACACCATTGGACGTGTAAGTGACTTGTGCTGCCGGACTGTCGGGATTGTTAATCACGCCCAGGTAATTGGATAAATTTCTCGACATGTAAATTTTTCCATCCGGTCCGAGTTGCATCTGAAAATTGGTGGCATTGACTTGTGCAATAGCCGTGCGCGATGCTTCAATGTTGGGAGCTTGCAAATCAAATTGAAAAATAGAATCGCTGGGTGGTCCGACATAGCTGGCGTAGAGGTACCTGCAGTTTGCGGAGAAACACAAAGCTTGTGCATCGGAATTGATCTGAATGTAATTGGAAAGTGCACCTGTGTTGTTGTTAAAATCGAAGAGCATGATTTTATTCAGCACAGCATAAGCAAATTTATTTCCTGTGATATTGGTGGCCATTTGTCCCGTTCCGTTGTATGCAGGCCAACCTGTAGTTTGCGTTACAATGGTTCCTATTCCTGATGATGTAACAGGTATGATAAGGAAATCGTACATGCCTACTTTATGCGCAATGATCCAGTAATCGCTTCCGTTTTGATGACGAATGGCGCAAAGGTTTTCATTGACTTGTCCTGAATACAATATCGAATCTTTGGTCACTACATCACCTAAACCTCCGTCAAGACTCATGTCAACTACATTTACCGCAAGTCCACCATTCAAACCGTTTTCCTGGCAATCGGTGGTAAAAACAAAATACCTGTTACTGTTTCCGGGATGTGGAACAATCACCGTGGATTGTACCGATGAATTGCACCCGCTTTCTCCTGCGAGGTCGCCATTGGGCATGAGTTGATGATTACTATTCCAAATGCCTCCTGCAAAAGTTTGAAAATCTCCACCATTGGTATAAAACAATAAGTTTCCGGAAGCATCGAGTTGTACTGCACTTCCTTCTAAACTGCTTAAGGCGCTGTTGGAGATAGCCACGGGGGTTCCGGATGAAAAATCCAATCCGGCTTGTTCGCCAAAATACCAGATGTTGTTTTGTTCTTGCGCTGAACCATATAAGAAGGTCAACAGAATGGACAAGGAGAGGAATGCTTTTTTCATGAGGATGTTTGTAGAAACAAGACGAAAATATTCGCCTGAGGATGCTTTGTACATAAGGATTTTCGGGGGATTGCGCAGGTCGACTATCCTCACTTTTTATATTGATTTTTGTTAGCTTACTGGCATTCTGTTCTTTGCCTGTTTTTTGATCGCCCAATTTCGGGGCTTCAGGCATTAAAAAACATCGATTTTTATGCATTCAAGCCTAAACAATTGTAATTTCGGGCAATTATGAAAGACACTTCAAAACTTCGCTTTGGCACAAAAGCCATTCATGCCGGAATGGAACCTGATCCGTCGACAGGGGCCATTATGACACCTATTTTCCAGACATCCACATTTGTTCAGGCATCTCCCGGACAACATCAAGGTTATGCATATGCGCGCGGAAAAAATCCGACACGTGCAGCATTGGAAAAAAATATTGCGGCTCTTGAAAATGCGAAATACGGTTTGTGTTTTTCAAGCGGAATGGGTGCCATGGATGCAGTAGTAAAATTGCTGAAACCCGGCGATGAAGTGATTACCGGTGATGATTTGTATGGTGGTTCATACCGCATGTTCACCAAGATTTTTGAACCCATGGGCATTCGGTTTCATTTTATCGACATGACCAATGCAGCGAACATCGAACAATTTGTCAATGCCAATACCAAAATGATTTGGTTGGAAACACCTACCAACCCTACCATGCAGATTATTGATATTGCAGCATGTGCAGCGATTGCAAAAAAACACAATGTATTACTTGCTGTCGACAATACCTTTGCTTCTCCGTATTTGCAAAATCCTTTAGCACTTGGTGCAGATATTGTGATGCATTCGGTGACCAAATACCTCGGGGGACATTCGGATGTGGTGATGGGTGCTTTGGTGATGAACGACGATAAACTTTTTGAACGTCTTGCTTTTATTCATAATTCATGCGGAGCAACACCGGGACCAATGGATTCTTTTTTGGTGATTCGCGGAATAAAAACTTTGCATTTGCGCATGGAACGTCATTGTTCCAACGGAGAAAAAGTAGCGCATTTTCTTAAAGGCCATCCAAAAATTGAAAAAGTGTACTGGCCCGGATTTACCGATCATCCGAATCATGAAATCGCGAAAAAACAAATGCGTGGATTCGGCGGCATGATTTCTTTTGTATACAAAGGTACACTGGAAGAAACCTTCAAACTGGCATCTTCTTTTCAGGTATTTTCATTGGCTGAATCGCTTGGTGGAGTTGAGTCGCTGATCAATCATCCAGCAACCATGACGCACGCTTCCATTCCGAAAGCCGAGCGCGAAAAGGCCGGTGTGGTAGATTCATTGTTGCGTTTGAGTGTGGGTGTTGAAGACATCGAAGATTTGATTTCGGATTTAGAACAAGCTTTAGGAAAATAAATTTTAATCGTTGGTATTATGCCCATGCAAGGAAATAAGTTTGCGGTAATTGGCGTTGGAAGATACGGTTCCACCATTGCGCGTCGCATGTCGATGAAAGGAGCAGAAGTTTTTTGCTTCGATATGGATGAAGAAAAAATCGACAACATAAAAGATGAGGTCTTTTTTGCAATGGTGCTCGATACTACCGACGACAAGGCTTTGATTTCGCAAAACATTGCAGATGTTGATGCTGTAGTTGTTGCCATCGGTGAGAATTTTGAAGCAACCATTCTTACTTGTGCACATTTGTTGGATCTTGGTGTAAAGCGCGTCATCGCTCGTGCACACGGTCCTCAGCAAAAAATGATTCTCGAAAAAATTGGTGTAAAAGAAATTCTCTTACCGGAAGATGAGGTAGCTTATGTGATTGCGGAGCGCTTGCTCAATCCGAGTATTTTGTCTTTTCTGCAATTACCCGATGATTATGAAATTGCCGAAATCAAGGCGCCTCGTAACATTGCCAACCGAACGCTAAACGATATTGAATTAAGGAATAAATACCATCTTACGCTTATTACCATCAAAAGGGAATTTGATGAAAAAGACGGTAATGAATTGGTGAAAGAAAACCATATTCTCGGTGTGCCGAATTCTGAAACAGTGGTTTACGATTCGGATACTTTGATTGTATTCGGAACATCAAAGGACGTTGCACGATTCATTGAAATCAATCAATAACAAGAAATGAAATCATTTATCCCGGATGCTTTTGTGTCCGGGATTTTTTTTGTTTGAACTATGGAATATTTTGTCATTACAGGTGTAGGCAGCGGAATTGGAAAATCACTTTTGCAGCAATGTATAGGTAAAGGAAAAATTATTGTACTGTCGAGAACTTGCGAGGTGGATCATCCCGATATAGCATTTATTCCATGCGATTTGAGTCAGCCCGGTGAAGTTGAACGTGTGATTTCTTTTTTTCCATTTCCGGAAAAATGTGAGCGTTTGACATGGATCAATAATGCCGGGACCATTGGAATGATTAAGCGGTGCGGGGAATTAGGAAACGGTCATTATGAATCAGTGCTCCGGCTTAATTTATTGTCTGTCTGTCAGTTAACGGAGTATTTTGTGCGTCGCATGAAAGCGCGGAATTTCCCCGGTATTTTGGTCAACATCAGTTCGGGTGCGGCTAATTCGCCTATTGCAGGCTGGAGTGCGTATTGTGCATCAAAAGCAGGATTGGATATGTTCGTACGTACAGTTGACGCGGAATTGCGTGAATCAAAACATACACATGTACACGTGTTTTCTTTTCACCCGGGGATGGTAGATACACCCATGCAAGAACAAATTCGAGGGACTTCACCTGCAGTTTTTTCTGCTCATGTCAGATTTGCTACAGCGCATGAACAAGGCGAATTGCTCGGACCGGATTTTGTCGCCGAACGTCTATTGACTATATTTAAAGACCCTGAAAAAATCTCAACACCTGTGGTTTCCATCAGGGATTACCTCTACTCTTAAAAACCATGAAAAGAATTGCTTTTTTCTCTTTATTGATGTTGGGAGCTTCCATTTCACAAGCTCAAGTCATCAACAATGAACACCTTACTTGTTCCAGCGAACGTCACCGTGACCGCATCAAGCAGATGGTTGGTTACAATGTACAACACGCTGCACAAGATGCTGCCTATGAAGCAGAAATTCAACAAATCATTGCTTCAGGAACATTGGAACAACGCGGAAGTCAAACCATTTATGTTATTCCTGTTGTGTTCCATATTGTGCATGAAGGTGGTCCGGAAAACATTTCGGATGCGCAAGTTCATGATGCCGTCGCTATTTTGAACCGCGATTACAACAAGCAAAATGCAGATACCGTAAATGTAGTTACCGCATTTAAACCCATTGTTGCCGATGTCGGAATTGAATTCCGTCTTGCACAAAAAGATGCATTAGGAAATTGTGTGAGTGGTATTACCCGTACTTATTCCACAACCACCAACGATGGCGATTACGACATGGTAGATGTGGTAAACCAAAACATCAACGGAAGCACCAATACCAATAACTTGCGTTATCCGCGTGGTAAGTACCTGAACATCTGGGTTTGCAAAAATGCAGATGGCGCTGCCGGATACACCATGAATCCAGCCAACTGGGTGCCTGCCAATTACGACGGTATTTGGATTACCCATTCTTATGTTGGTGCAATTGGAACATCTTCCGGGGTTCGTTCGCGTGCACTTACGCATGAGGTGGGACACTGGCTGAACTTGGCGCATGTTTGGGGGAATACCAATAATCCTGCTGTTGCATGCGGTGATGACAATGTAACCGATACTCCCGAAACCATGGGTTGGGCTACTTGTAACCTCAACGGTGCAACTTGCGGAAACAGCATCGACAATGTTCAGAACTACATGGAATATTCCTATTGTTCGAACATGTTTACCAATGGTCAGAAAAACAGAATGCGCGCATCCATTACATCTGCAGTGGCTCAGCGTAGTTCGCTTTGGACTACAACCAACCTGAACAATACCGGTACCAATGGAACAGACATTCTTTGTGCAGCAGATTTTACTACAGAAAGAAATGTGATTTGTGAAGGAGAATCTGTTGACTTTACCGATATTTCTTTCCATGGACCAAGTTCATGGACCTGGACTTTCACCGGTGGATCGCCTTCTTCCAGTTCAGTGCAAAATCCAAGCGGAATTTCTTATGCAGTAGCCGGAGCCTATAGCGTGGCTTTGGTTGCAGGAAATGGAACAGGAACTGTGAATACGACCAAAACAAATTATGTAACTGTGCTTCCAAATACCGGTGACGCAGCGCCTTGGATTGAAGGCTTTGAAGCAGCCTCTACTTTGCCTAATGCAGATTGGTTTGTATACAATGCAGATGGAACACAAGCATTTCAAGTTGCCAGCGGAATTGGCGCCAGTGGAACAAAATGCGTTAAACTGAACAACGGTTCGGTAAGTGGTGCAGGTACCATTGATGAGATTTTATCTTCAACCATTGACCTCTCCGGTCTTACTTCGGTAACCCTCTCTTTCAAATACGCATTCGCCTATAAAAATTCATCCAATACCGATGCGCTTCAGGTTTGGGTTTCTAAAGATTGCGGAGCTACATGGTCTTTGCGTAAAACTCTCAGCGGAACAAGTTTGCCAACTGCGCCTAATACAACAGGAAACTTCTCACCAACAGCAGCGCAATGGGAGCAGGTAGATGTAACCAATATCATTGCTTCTTATTTGGTATCTAATTTCCGAGTGAAATTTACCTTCACCGGTGGAGGAGGAAACAACCTCTTTATTGATGACATCAATATTTCCGGTCCGCTTGGAACAGATGAAATTGACTCCAAATACAACATGACTTTGTTCCCTAATCCAACAGCAGACGGTGCTACATTGAACTTCACCATTTTTGCACCTGAAAATGTTTCCATGGAGATGATTGACATGTTGGGACAAACAGTGCGTGTTCAGTCATTTGGTACCATGCAAACCGGTGTGCAATCCGTTGCCATTCCTCGTCAGGACCTGGCTAAAGGAGTTTATTTTGTGCGTCTTCGCATTGGTGAAGAAGTATTGGTTAAACAGCTTATCATTGAATAATTGAAATAATTTAATGGAAAACCCTGACGAATTCGTCAGGGTTTTTTATTTTGTATCAATGGCATTGCTCGAACGTTTTTGGAATCAATGGATAAGACCGGTACTCTGGTTGTTGTTTTTCGTGGTTTCCATTCAACTTATTGTTGCTGTTTTAGAAAACAAAGGCACTGCACTTTCGATGTTCCTGGGAACGGTAATGCCTTTTTATTCCCTGGGAAAATTTTATTTTTTTTTCAAACAAGACCGAAAAGAAGGTTTGCGATCTTCCCTTCGCATCTTTCATTGGATAAGTTTACTGGTATTTATCCCGGGTTTTTGGCTGGTATTGTTCAAGGCACAATTGCCTTTTGGAGTAGTGCTGGTTTCTGTGCTTTTCCTGGATGAACTATTGAACTTTGCCGAGGACGAAAAAAAGTAGTGCTATTTCTTTTGTAAAAAAAACTCCATGCCCGATTCCTTTGCAATAGCGTTGAACGATCTCTTGAAGCGTTTTGGTCAGGCCAAATCCTTTTCTAAAAATGAAGTGATTTTAAATGCCGGAGAAATTGAACGATACGTTTATTTTATTCAATCGGGTGCTGTTCGTTTGTTTTTGCTTACGGAACACGAGGAGCACACTATACGCCTTGGTTTTAATGGTACTTTGATAACTTCTTTAGCTTCATTGATTACCGAAAGTCCTTCCGATTTTTATATGGATTCCATGCGGAAAACAGAATTGATTCGATTGGAGTTTTCGATTTTGCGTGAACATTTAAATAACTCGGTTGAACATCAACAGCTCTAAATGCGCTTTTTGGAAGAGCAACTTGCTTTACAAGTCGCACGCGAAATCGATTTGCTTACCGATTCCCCTACTATGCGATTGGAAAGGATCTTGAAACGAAGTCCGCAATTGTTTAATGAGATCCCTTTAAAATACATTGCTTCATACTTGCGCATGACTCCGGAAACCTTAAGCCGAATTCGAAAATCTTGATTTCAATCAAGGAGATATGAATTGGTTTGAAGGAGATTTGAAAAAAAATCAAAATGAAAAAGAAAGAGTTTTTACAAACGCTTACACAAAAAGTGATTTGGTGCAAAGAAGAAGCAGAAAAACTAAAAGAGCTAAAGGAGTCAGACCTGCGCAATCGACCATCCTCTGAAGCATGGAATGCTTTGGAATGTCTGGAACATTTAAACAGATACGGTGATTTTTATTTACCTGAAGTAGAGCAGCGGTTTATTGGTTCTGATAAATACACCGCAGATCATGAAATTCGTTCGGGTTTTCTGGGGGCTTGGTTTATTAAAATGATACAGCCGAGTTCTAATGGAATTAAACCAATGAAAACGAAGAAGGAGATGAACACCATTCATGCCGATACAACAATCATGTGCATTGATCGCTTTCTGTTGCAACAAGACAAGTGGATTGCCTTTTTGGAAATGGCCAAAGATTATGACATCAATAAAGTGAAGTCTGGCGTGTCCATAAACAAATGGATCAAGTTACGGATGTGTGATGCCCTGGAGTTTGTCATTTTACATCAGGAGCGACATATCCTTCAAGCCTGGAAAGCAGTCAATTCACAAAAATAAATGCATAATCAACGGCAAAGGATTATGTTTGTGAAAAGACTGTATCCCCATGTCCGTTTTTCGTTGGTTAGTTTTGT
>JBIKKU010000434.1:0-2533 GCA_044360245.1 Flavobacteriales bacterium
CGTTTGTTGGCCGGAACCAAACGTGCTTTCAAATACGGGATATACCAAGCGCCCGTAACCACTTCACGCGTGTAATTTTGAATGCCTATGAAATCATATTTCCCCTGCATGAAGTGATCATCGCGCGGACCAATATGATCGAAAATGCGCTCCATGGTACGGAATTCATTCACCGGATAATGCCTGCCAATGGTGGGTTCCAGAAACAATCGGTTAAGCAAAACATCAGCGCGGTGCGTTGCACGAATATCACTTTCGGAAGCGCTGTACGGATCGAGATGCGAACACGAATACGTTGTTCCGATTTTTGCATCGGGAATGTAATAACGTAAAACAGAAGGAATATGTCCCTGCACCAAAACCGCATGGTGCGTAGCTTTCAGGAAAGGAATCAATCCTCTTCTTCCGGGAGCATGTACACCCATAAAATAGCCTGCACCCGTAAAAACCATGGGTTCGTTCAACACCATCCAACGTTTCACGCGATCGCCAAATTCCTTGGCACACAAGGCAGCATAATTTTCAAACCAATGCAAAATCTCCCGATTGGTCCAGCCACCGCGTTTTTCCAAAGCAAGCGGTAAATCCCAGTGGTACAATGTGACCCAAGGTTCAATGCCCAGTTCCAATGCCGAATCAATCAGACGATGGTAGAATTCCAATCCCTTCGGATTTATTTTTCCGGTGCCGTTGGGAAAAATGCGCGACCAACTGATGGAGAAGCGAAAATTGCGAATGTGCATGCTGCGCATCAAAGCCAAATCATGTACATAACGGTGGTAAAAATCCGTTGCGTGATTGGCATGTTCGCGGTATCGGGCTTTTCCGCGTGAGGTGAAATCATCCCAAATCGACAAACCTTTTCCGTCGATATTGTGCGCGCCTTCGGTTTGGTAAGCCGAGGAAGCAACACCCCATACGAAATCAGGACCAAAATCTGTCGCCCTCATCATGAACTCCGAATTTATTTTCCTGATAAAATGCGGTCGAGAATCATTGCTGTTTCATCCGGATATTCCACCGGAACGATGCGATCGGTTTCGAGCCAGGAAGAAATGGTTTCGTGGTGCTTTTTCTTCAGGGAACTAATTACCGTAACACCCATATCCCGCAAAGCAGCTGCATTGCATTGTTGTTCGTATTGTTGCTTCATGGGGACAACCATCAGTTTTTTACCCATCAACAAAGCCTCACCCGGTGCGCCAAATCCGGCTCCGGTGATGATGCCGTCGCAGTGCACAAAACTGTCGAGAAAAGCCTCATTCGAAATTGGACGAACCACGACGTTATCGTCTTTGTATTTTTTTTTGCTGTGTTTGGAAAACACGTGCCATTTGACATCCGGAAATTTTTTGAGACGTTTTAAAATCCGTGCATCATCATAACTTGGAAGATACACCGTATAATGTCCGTCTTTGCTCCACTGCGCATTGCGTATTTCCTTTCGGATGATTGGCGTGTAAATATTGTTGTTGTAACGCTTAAAGTGAAAACCAAATTCGCGGTCGCAAGGTGCATAATGACGCAGCACCATTTTTCCGATCGGATCGATTTTCAGTGGTTGTGGCGCGCCTTCCGACATTACCGCAACCTGATTGCTTAATCCGGCACTTGGGACTTTCCTTTTGCGTGCAGCCCATGCGCTTACAGGTTCAAAATCGCTAATCACCAAATCGTATTTGTACACCGGCAATTCACGAATTTCCTGCATCAGGTTTTTCAAGCGGCTTTTTTTGTAAGTCGCCAGAAGGTCGATTCCGCCTCGTTTTCCGAAGATGAAACTCAATCCGTAATTCCGGTATTTTACGTCGAATGGCAATTCAAGATCAGAAGCAATTCCTGAAATTAAAACATCCGTTTTTGCACGTTCTTTCAATAAGGGAACAATCTCCATCGCGCGACTGATATGTCCGTTCCCTGTTCCTTGTATGGCGTATAAAACCCTCATGCTACCAATTCAAATTCTTTGGTGAGTTGTTTGAACAATTCGGCATTGTCGAGATCCGAATCGTTGTCTTTGATTTTTATTTTTTGTGCAATGGCATCGTTGTAATATTTGTACAGCGACCACTCTCCTTCATGGAATTCAAGCGCAGTAAGGTTTTCCACCCAATCGCCCGAATTCAGGTATTCTACTTTTCCGTGTTCATTGCTGATTTCACGCATCACCGGTTGGTGAATGTGACCGCAAACCACGTATTTGTATTCTTTGGTAATGGCAATATCGGCCGCGACCTGTTCGAAATTGTTGATGAACTTTACTGCCGATTTTACATTGTCTTTGATTTTTTTGGAAAGCGATATTTTTCCTCTTCCGAATTTTTCTGAAACCAAGTTGATGAACCTGTTCAACAGAATCAGCATGTCGTAACCTTTACCACCCAGCTTCGCCAGCCATTTCGAATGTTTCATGGTTACATCAAACACATCACCGTGAAAAATCCAGGCTTTACCCTCGGGCAATTCGAGAATGGTTTTGTTCACGATTTGAAAACTACCGAGTTTGAATCCGACAAATTTTCGTAGCATTTCA
>JBIKKU010000009.1:0-26786 GCA_044360245.1 Flavobacteriales bacterium
CCAGCGAATGATGCCTTGTGGATCTACGATATAGGTTACACGGTAAGCAACTTTTTCGTTGACTTCGAGAATTCCTAATTCTTCCGCAAGCGATTTTGAAGTGTCGGCAAGCATGGGGAATTTCAAGTCTTTTAAATCGGGATGGTTATTTCTCCAAGCCAGATGCACAAATTCAGAATCTGTGGATGCACCAATCAATACAGCATCGCGATCCGTAAAATCTGCATAAGCTTTATTGAATTCGGCAATTTCCGTCGGACAAACAAATGTGAAATCTTTTGGCCACCAGAACATCACCATCCATTTTCCATTGGAACGATGTTCGTGTGAATTTACCGTACTGAATTCTTTTCCTTGTTCAATGGATGCGACAGCTTTTTTGTCGAATTCCGGAAACTCGGAACCAACCGATAACATGTAGTTTTTCATGTGATTATATTTTTTAGGTTAAGAATGGATTTCGTATTTGTGTTTCCTCTTTTAGTTGATGGGTTCATGTGCATCGAGGAACCATTTCGTTTTTTCGTATTCGCGTAGGATACCGGTTAGGAAGTCCTCCGTTCCCGGATCATTTTCTGCTTCTGCCAAGGCAATGATTTCTTTAATGAATGGAATCAGGGTTCCAAAATCTGCTGCTATAAGATCGAAGGCGTCTGCTTCTTTATGGAGCGGCTCTTCATGTTCTTTCAGGATGCTTTTTTGCAATAAGCCTGCTAGATGTCCCTCCGCCCATGCTCCAATCATTCGCGTGCGTTCGGCGATTTCATCGATTCGGGTATTGCTCTCGTTGTAGAGTTGACCGAAATATTCATGTTGTACCTGAAAATGGAAGGAACGTAAGTTCCAATGTGCATTTCTGATTTTAGTCGCCAGAACAAACTCCGATCCCAAGAGTTCGTTCAGTTTATGGGATAGTGCTGTCGTTTTCATTGTGTGAGGTTTAGTGGTTTTGTTTCACAAAGTTCAGTGGTTTGCTAGTATAATGAAAATCGATTATTTTTATATCTGAATAGATTTTGTTTATATGACTTTAACCCAACTGGAATACATCAAAGCACTTGCGGATCACGGTTCTTTTGTTGCTGCAGCAGAAGCATGTTTTGTCACGCAACCCACCTTAAGCATGCAGATCAAAAAATTGGAAGATGATTTCGGTGTTCAGATTTTCGATCGCAACGAACAGCCTGTGCGCCTAACACCAATGGGAGAATTGATTTTGGAAAGAGCGGCAATTATTTTACATGAAGCCGGGGCATTGAAAGAAATGGTGAAAGGGGAGCGTCTTGCATTGAGCGGAACCTTGCGTGTGGGAATTATTCCGACCCTGGCTCCATTTTTAGTGCCATTGTTTATTGGGAAATTTCTAAAAATTCATACCAAGGTGGAATTGCACCTCACGGAATTCACAACCGAAGAAATCATTCATCGTTTAAAACAAAATCAGCTCGATTGCGGTATTTTGGCCACACCTCTCGAAGAAGCCAATTTGCGTGAGTTTCCGGTGTTTTATGAAGCCTTTGTGGGCTATGTTTCCGAAAAGAATAAATTGTTCAAAAAGAATACCTTGGTTCCGGCAGATTTGACTGCGGATGAAACCTGGGTCTTGCATGAGGGACATTGTTTTCGGAATCAGGTTTTGAATATCTGTAAGTTTAAAGGAGGTGGAGACCATTCACGCTTGCATTATGAATCGGGTAGCATTGAAACACTCAAACGCATGGTAGAAACCGAAAGTGGAATGACGATTCTTCCTGAACTTGCCATCAAAGGATTTGATAAAAAAGAGATGAATAGAGTTCGGTATTTCAGAAGCCCTGAACCTGTTCGAGAGGTATCGGTTGTGACCAATCGTTATTTTGTAAAAGAGCGTTTATTGCAAGCACTTCGCGAGGCCATTTCAAATGTTGTCCCCGAAAAAATGCGTTCGAAAGGCAGAAACAAAGCGGTTTCCATTCAATCTTAGCATGGTTTTTGTATATTGTTCATAAACAAAGTTTTATGCGAGTTTCGTTTTTGTCATTCCTGTTTTTTTTAGGTTTCGTTTTTACTGGCCATGCACAGCGTGTTATTGCAGATACTTCGTATTCGATCAATTCGGTGATTCGGGTTTCTCGTCTCATGAACGTTTATGAAAACCCGGAAACAGGAAACATCCATTTGTTTTACCGAATGGAAAATATGGTCAATGGTCGCGCATTTTTTTCTTACGAGTTTAGTCCCGATTTAAAATTACTGCGTGCCGAAAGGGAGGAGGAAGAATATTCCAAGGACGAAAAATTACGTCGCTATTTTCCCAATTACCGCGGTGAGTTCTTTCAGCAGGAAGGATTTGAAGTGCGTCAGAATTTTGCCATTGGGGCCAAGCAAACCATTCAGTTTGTAAAGTATACCGATACCTGGCGTTGGAATTGGTTTTGGCGCGATTACATGGTTGAACGTTTTATTCGTCAGAGTGTGGATATGGAAAAAATTGACGGAGAAAAATATTACCTCGTTCACCAGTTTTACCATGCCGGATTGAATAAAGTTTTTGCCTGGATTGCATTTAAAGAAAAAGGGAAATTGTTGTTGCAAAGTCAGGCAACGGGTCGACCGATGTTGGAGAAATACCAATTGATTTCGGTGGATGAAAATCTCCAAATGGAAGTAGTAGACTCCGTGAATTTTCCTTTCAAAATGGAACTCGCGCGTGCATGGATGCTCAACTTTAATGATGATGAACATTATCTTGGTCAATACCGAACCCATGAAATTCCCGATCCGATGGCGCGCATGGTTTATTTGTTTGCTCCATCCGGAGGATTGTATACCGGAAATAAAGACAAAGACGAAGGCAATTGGAGAATGTTATTAATGGATTGGAAAGGGAAAGCAAAATGGGTGGATTTAGATCTACCTGCAGGAGGTTGGAAAATTACGGATGTCCTGCACCGAAACGATACGATACTTATTTGGGGACCCGCAAAAGCCGGTCGTTATTTCAATTCTCTTCCGGGTGACTACACCAATGAAATCACCAAAAATGCAGCAAAATACAAGACCTTCCAGATTGCCCGAATTATTGGCGATAAAGTGGATACAGTTGTTGCTTATCCATTCAAAGCTTTTCGCAGCATGGCAGATAAACAAGCAAAACGTTTGCGTCATGCCTACCGCGGAAAGCAATTCCATTTTTCCTATTCGAAAATGGGTCCGAATGGCGAATTGTTTATTGGCGGACAAAAAATAGAGGAGGATCAGGTGAAAGTCGAAAATCCGAATGGTGGTGAATCCACCCAAACCAGGACCATTCGTACAGGTTACAGACAACCTATTTTAATGTGTTTTAATGGAGCTTTAAAGTTGCAGAAAGTATATGGATACCGTTTGTACCATAAATTATCGCAACGCGACGATGCCGTGAATCCGATGTGGGTGCATTACAACGACAAAGGTGAAATCTTTTGGGAGGTTTCGGAGTTGTGGGATTTGCGACAATACGGATACAGTGAACCTATGTTTACCAACAATGCTTTTCTCACGTATTTCGGTCCGACGATTTTTACCTCCATGAACAAGTATTTGTTTTTTCCTCGATTGCATAAAATCAATCCTGCAAAAGGAACAATACTTGCACCGGTAAATGTGGGATTGAATGATAAAGGAAGGCAACGGTTTTACTCCGATAATTTTGTCCCCTTTAAACGTTTGAGCGATGGCTCGGTATTGTACATCGGTTACGACGGAACCTACAGCAGGTTGTGGATTGCCCGAGTGGCGCTGGATTAAGCGTTAAAGGCTTTTTCCTTTTTCTCCCAAGGGTTTGTTGAATTTTGTTTCTTTTTTGCGACGTTCTTCAGCCAATTCTTTTTCGCGTTCTTTTAGTTCGCGTTCCTTTTCTTGTTCACGGAGGTAAAGCAAATCAATGATTTCTTGGATTTCATCGATTTTGTCGATACGGTTGATCATGCCGATCAATTTTTGTCTGGTGAATTCAATGCGCGACATGGCTCAAAGAAATAGGTGAACAAGCAAAAAAACAATTCCCACACCACTAACCACAATGGATCCGATGGCATACATTTTCCTCCTTTTTTCCGGATAGAGGAATTGGTAAATGAACGAGACGCATGCAGCAACCATGAACAAGTCCACTATTTTTCTTCCGTGAAATTGTTCCATCTCCCCATAGGCAATGGCCAGAGAAATAAATAGAACACACAAGGTGATGAAAGTACCAATGCTAATTTTTTGTGTCATGGTTTAGAATATTGTCGGGTTCCAAAGATAAGACTTCCAACGCGGATCATGGTGCTTCCTTCGGCAATGGCAATGGAATAATCACCACTCATACCCATGGATAAATGTTGGAAATCGGGATAATCTTTTTGCATGCTCAAAAATAAATCGCGGAGTCCTTTAAACTCGGATCGTATTTGCGCTTCGTTTTCGGTGTTGGAAGCCATTCCCATGAGGCCTACAATTCGGATGTTTTGAAGGTGTTGGAATGTTTCACTTTTAAGGAGCGCATCAAGTTCTGTTGCATCCAATCCGAATTTACTTTCTTCTGTAGCAATAAAAATTTGCAACAAGCAATCGATCACACGCTCGTTTTTTTGCGCTTGTTTGTTGATTTCCTGAAGCAATTTGAGGCTGTCCACTCCATGAATCAAATGCACAAAAGGAGCAATGTATTTGACTTTATTGCTTTGTACATGTCCGATGGCATGCCAACGGATATCCTTTGGTAATTTATCGGCTTTGTCGCAAAGTTCCTGAATGTAGTTCTCGCCGAAATCACGTTGTCCGGCTTCGTATGCTTCTAGAATGGCTTCCATGGGTTTGGTTTTGGAAACCGCAACCAAGGTAACCCCTTCAGGAAGTTCTTTCTGCAAAGCAGCAATATGTTCAGCAATTTCCCCCACGCCAATCAAGCTAATATTTTACGAGTAGATGACATTTAATCTTCTAAACTTTGAATGACTAATCCACTGCGGAGTTTGGGCTCAATCCAAGTTGTTTTGGGCGGCATGATGTTATGCGTATCGGCAATCAACTTCAATTGATCCACTTTAACAGGATACAAACCAAATGCAACTTTGCGTTTTTCATCATCCACTTTGCTTTGTAAACCTTCCATTCCACGCAAACCACCTACAAATTCAATACGTGAATCGGTTTTGAGATCGTGAATACCCAAAATAGGAGAGAGGATGTTTTCGGTAAGTATTTGTGCGTCGAGATTTCCAACGGGATCTTTCGGATTAAAACTTCCTTTTTTGGCATTCAGTAAATACCATTTTTTATCGAGGTACATCGAAAACTGATGCAACTTGGAGGGTTTAACAGGTTTGCTTCCTTTTTCGGTTATATCAAATTTCTCGGCTAGTTTTTTAAGAAATGCAGCAGAGGTCATTCCATTCAAATCCTTCACCACACGGTTGAAGTCGTAAATGTTTAACTGACTTTCACTGATGAAAAAAGCCATGCAGGAATTGAAACTTTCACTTCCGGTATACTTCTTTTTTTGCTTTCTTTTTTCTTTGGCAAGTAAAGCGGAGGAAGCTGAACGGTGATGTCCGTCTGCAATATAAACTGCAGGAATTTTTTCGAAGGCTTTTTCTATGGCTCGGATGTCCTTGCTATCTTCCACAATCCACAACAAATGCGTTACATGATCGGTGGTTGCAAATTCATATTCCGCTCTGTTTTTGGTGTATTTGGCAATGACTTGGTCCACGGTGGAATTGTCCTCATACGCAAGCAAAACAGGTTCAGCATTGAATCCGCAGACATCCAAATAATTCTTGAACATCTCCTCGCGTTTGGTGAGTGTTTGCTCATGAATTTTTATCACACCATTGAGGTAATCATCTACCGAAGCACCGGCAATGATTCCGGTGTAGGAGAAATTGTCTTTCAGTTGGCGGTAGATGTAAAAGCAAGGTTTTTCATCCTGTTGCAGAATGCCACGCTTTTTGAAATCCTCAAAACTTTTGCGCACCAATTTGAAACGCTCCGTAGTATTAGGTTTCGTGCTTGCCTTTTTTCCAAACTCCGGAAGAATAACATGCATAAACGTATACGGATTCTCCTCCAGTTTTGCATTGAGAATACGCGCTTTGTAAAGGTTCACCGCGCGCGAGGCAACCAGATGAGCTTTGTCGCGCGTGGGACGAATACCTTTAAAGGGACGAACAATCGCCATGGTTATTTATTGTAGAATGAAATGATTTTCTCTGCAATCTCAACACCAATGCGGTCTTGCGCTTCGTTGGTGGAAGCACCGATGTGTGGAGTGCTTGAAATTTTTGCATGCGTAAGAAGATCTTTTCTTGGCGTTGGTTCGTTTTCAAAAACATCCAAAGCAGCGTGGGCAATTTTTCCTGAATTCAATCCGGCAATCAGATCATCCTCTTGAATAACGCCACCTCGAGAAGTATTTACCAAACATACACCCGTTTTCATTTTTTCAATTTCAGCAGCTTTGATAACCGCAGAACCATCTTTTTGTTTTGGTACATGCACCGTGATGAAATCGGATTGGGTAAGAATCTCCTCCATGGAACTGGTATTGATTTTTACACTCACTTTTCCGTGTCCCACAATGGCGAGTTCAACATTCGCTTCCGCAACAAAGGGATCATGCGCAATCACTTTCATTCCGCAGCCGAGTGCATAAGAAGCCACCGACTGACCAATTCTTCCAAAGCCGATAATACCAAGTGTTTTGCCACGGAGTTCAATTCCTTTAGCGTATTTCTTTTTCAGTTTATCAAATTCAGTATCGCCAACAACCGACATGTGACGATTGGCATCGTAAAGGAAACGCGCCATGGAGAACATGTGCGACATCACCAATTCTGCAACAGATTGTGAAGATGCAGCAGGCGTATTGAAAACATCAATACCTTTTTCACGACCATATGCAACATCGATGTTGTCCATTCCAACACCACCGCGACCAATCATTTTGATACCCGGACAAGTATCCATCACTTCCTTACGCACAGTAGTTGCAGAGCGCACCAAAACCACTTCGTAATTGTTTTCGTTAATGGCCTGTGCTAATTGGTCCTGCGGAACCTTTTCTGTGATTACAGTAAAACCGGCTTTTTCAAGAAGAACCTGACCCGATTTGTCAATTCCGTCGTTGGCGAGGATTTTTTTCATGGAGTGAAAGATTTTGATTCACCCAAAAATAGCAGTCACAGACCTTTTCACCACCAATAGTTTTCAACAAAAAGCCCCATTCTGTTGGGAATGAGGCTTGGGTTGAAATTTTTCCAAAAGACTTATCTACGACCTCTTCCTCCACCTTTTGCAGGCGTAGAGCGGGGTTGCGATTGTTTCACTTTTTGTTGACGTACTTGTTTTTTAGGTTGAGCTGACCTATGCGCCGGAGCATTGCGGTGAGCCGGAGCTGTTTTGTAGTGTTGGCGGACCACTGCGCTGCGGTGGTGGTGCGGATAATAAACCCGATGTGCCACAACGGTTCTGTGCACAGTAACCCTGCGGTAATGCACATGATAAACCCTTACCCTTGGATGGTAAACATAATAGGGAACAGGTCGCCATGGTTTCCAATAATTAGGATAGCGCCCCCATCTCCATGGACTTCTCCAAGGACGATACATTGGGGCATAAACAAAACGCACACATGGCCAATACCAAACATTCACAATGATCACAGGCGCTCGGAAATCGGCAGCTTCTTTATCATCATTTTCGGAGGATGCTTCAACGATATAGTTAGCCCCGTACAATTCATCATCACCAACAATTTGTGCTTGTGCATTTTCTGCACCTGTTTTTTCTACTTCAATAACTGCCACATCCTGGAATTCCGTCTCACTCGTTGCAACGCGTAAAACAATGGCATGCGTGGTGGAATCCATAATATCTTCAACCATGATGTAATCCACTTTTCCGTTCGCATCCAAATCGAGGTTGTTGATTCCTTTGGTTTCATCATTCAGGTTTTTCTCAAAGGACTCCAAATCGCTCGATTGAGAGAAAAGATGCAATACGGCTTTCAAATCAAGCTGATCGCCCGGAAGTCCCAGGGAATCTTCATCTGCTGCAAAGGCTGCAGAACACATGGTCATTAGAGTGATACCGGCAAATAAGGATTTCATAACTGGGATTTGGGAATTGGACTTGACCAATGAAAAAAGGTTTAAAAAAAAAGAGGGAGAAATTTCCCCCCTCTTTTAAACTGCAATTATTTGTCCTTTTCTAAAAACGGATAACGGTAATCAACCGGCGGCACAAAAGTTTCTTTGATGGTTCGCGGTGATACCCAACGCAACAAATTGATCATTGATCCTGCTTTATCGTTCGTTCCCGATCCGCGCGCCCCCCCAAAAGGTTGCTGACCAACAACCGCTCCTGTTGGTTTGTCGTTGATGTAAAAGTTACCTGCAGCATTTCTTAATTTTTTTGCAGCAAGTTCAATCGCATAACGATCCTGAGAGAAGATACTTCCGGTTAATGCATAAATGGAAGTTTTGTCAACCAACTCAAGCGTTTTCACAAAATCTTTTTCATCGTAAACGTAAACCGTCAACACCGGACCAAACAGCTCTTCGCACATGGTAACGTAGCTTGGATCTTTGGCTAAGATGATGGTTGGTTCGATGAAATAACCTTTTTTCTTATCGCATTTTCCACCAGCAACGATTTCTGCGTTTTTATCTTTTTTAGCATTCATGATATACCCTGCGAGTTTATCGAAGGATTTTTCATCGATGACTGCATTGATGAAATTGGTAAAGTCTTCGGTGCCTCCCATTTTCATGGTTTTCAAATCGGCGAGAACCAATTTTTTCACCTCAGGCCAGAGGTTGGAAGGAATATAAGCGCGAGACGCAGCAGAACATTTTTGTCCCTGGAATTCAAATGCACCACGTGAAATCGCAACGGCAACTTCCTTCGCATCAGATGATGGATGAACCATGATGAAATCTTTTCCACCTGTTTCTCCAACAATACGCGGATAGCTTCGGTATTTGTGGATGTTTTGACCAATGGTTTGCCAGATGTTCTGGAAAACTTCGGTGCTTCCGGTAAAGTGAATTCCTGCAAAATCGGGATGCTCAAAAATAACTTCAGCAGCTTCCGGTCCGCTTGGGTAAATCAGGTTGATCACACCGGCCGGCACACCAGCTTTATTGAAAATCTCCATTAAAACGGCAGCAGAATACACTTGTGTATTGGAGGGTTTCCAAACAATGGTATTTCCCATCATGGCAGCAGAAGTTGGAAGATTTCCTGCAATGGCCGTGAAATTGAAAGGAGTAAGAGCATAAACAAAACCTTCCAAAGGACGCCATTCGGTGCGGTTCCAAATGCCCGGTCCTGAATCGGGTTGATTGTAGTAAATCTGCGTCATGTATTGCACATTAAAGCGCAAGAAGTCGATGATTTCGCAAGCTGAATCAATCTCAGCCTGGTAGGCATTTTTGGATTGGCCGAGCATGGTGGCTGCATTGAGCTTTGCGCGGTATGGACCAGCAATGAGTTCTGCGGCTTTCAGAAAAATGGATGCACGGTGTTCCCATGCCAAAGCTTCCCAATCTGCTTTTGCTTTTAATGCGGCATCAATGGCTTGTTTGATATGGGTTTTATCGCTTTTGTGAAAATAACCCAATGTATGCTTGTGATCGTGTGGGGGAGCCATGCGCACTTTTTTTCCGCTGCGCACTTCTTTACCGCCAATAAACATGGGGACGTCCACTTCTTTTGCGCGAAGTGTTTTCAGCATGGCTTGCAATTCTTTACGTTCAGGACTTCCTGCGGCGTAACTTTTTACCGGTTCATTTTTCGCAACCGGTACATGGTAAATTCCTTTGGGCATAGTAAACTAATTAGCTTGTCAAAGTTAGCAAAATATGGCACCAAAAATGGGTGATAATCCTCACGAATATTGACTAATATTGCACTCAAATCCAGAACCATGGGAAGGTTTATTCCATTCACCTTATCGATTGTTTTTTTGTTTTGCTCCATTTCGGGTTTTGCACAGCAGAAACAAATTGATTCGCTCAATAAGGTTCTTGAAACAGCCACCGGAAAGCAGCGAGCAGATGCACTTTGCAAATTGGCTCGAAACCTTGGGAAGACCGATCGTAAAAAGGCTGAAGAAAAAGCAGCGGAGGCCCTTCAACTTTCTCAATCCTTAAACTACGGCAACGGAATTGCGGAAGCATATTATGTAGAAGGCCGAATTCACTTCGTGTATAAAGAATTCAAAGAGGCCTTAAGTTCTTATGAGAAGTCGCTTGAAGCTGCAAAAAAATCAGGTGTAATCCGAAGCATTGGCGATGCTTACGATGCTGTTGCAGATACCTACGAGCGAATGAATCAGTATGACGATGTTATTCGTGTTTGCAATGAGGCTATTACATGGGCACAACAGGCGAGTTCTAAAAAAGACGAAGCGGACTACCAAGAAAATAAGGGAAGAGCTTATTACAATAAAGGAGATTACAGTGCTGCGCAAAAACATTTTGAATTGGCCTACGATATTCGTGTTTTGCTAAAAGATGATACTGGTGCAGCCGGTTTGTTGATGAACCTTGGTGTAATGACTTACCGCGCCGGAAAGATTGAAGAATCACTGAAGTATTACGAAAAATCTTACCGCACGTTTGCACGTATGGAAGATACCGTAAACATGGCTCATGCCCTCGTGAATAAAGCAATTTCATTGCAAGATTTGGGCAAAACCAACGAAGCCATGAGTATTTTTCAACGAAGCGGAGAGTTGTATCTAGCGGCAAAAGACAAAAAAAATTATTGTTATACTTTGCTCAATATTGCAGAAATCTATATAGACCGTGCCGATTATTCCAAAGCGCAACTGTCGGTCATGGATGCCATGAAAACCTATGAATATGAAAAGGATAAAAAAGGTTTATCCATTTGTTATGGTTACCTCGGACAAATTCAGCGTTTTGCAGGCGATACGGCGGCAGCTATGGGGTATTACAAATCGGGTTTAAACATTACGCGAGAAATAAAAGCGAGATCATCAGAAGCGAACATGAATACCAATATTGGAAACATGTATTCTGATTTCAAAGAATATGTACTAGCCGAAAAATATTACCGCGAGTCCTATCGCATCCGCAAAGAATCCGGAGATGTGCGTGGACTTGCCGATTGCAGTATTTCACTTGGCAATGTATTTTACCATAAGCAGCAACTCGATTCAGCACTTTCTTATTATCAGGGTGCGTTAGATCAGTTTTTGAAATTTGGAGAAGTCGGCTCCATTGCCGGAATGTATTCCAACATTGGTGTTGTTTACTACGAAAAAGGCGACTACCCCAAAGCCTTGGAATATTATCAAAAGGCTTATGATATCAGGAAATCATTGCAAACACCTACGGAGCTTTACGATACTTACCTGACATTTTCCAATGTGTATGTAAAATTAGGCGATTACGAAAAAGCCTACGATTACTATTTGAAACATGCCGCATTAAAAGATTCCATCGATAAGGCAAACAACCGTTCCACCTTAATGGAAGTTCAGACCAAATACGATAGTGAGAAGAAAGAAAAGGAAATTCAGTTATTGTCGAAAGACAAAGCGCTCCAGATGGCCATGCTTACGAAACAGCAAGCAGAATTGCTTTCTGAAAGACTTCTTGCTGAATCGAAAGAAAAGGAAATTGATTTACTGAATAAGGCGCAATTCCTAAAAGAAACACAACTTAAAGCTGCTGAAAAAGAAAAAGAACGTCAGAAAAAAGAACTCATTGCCGTTCAAAAAGAGCGCGCTCTTCAAGATGAATTAGCCGCAAAACAAAAGCAAGTCACCAATTTCTTTATAGGTGGATTTGTTTTGATGATCTTGGTGGCATTGCTCATTTTCCGCTCCTACCGCCAGAATAAAAAAGCCAAAGAAATTATTGCTGCTCAAAAAGAAGAGGTAGAAGCAAAAAAGCAAGAAGCAGAATTGCAGAAGCATTTGGTTGAAGAAAAAAACAAAGAGATTGTCGATTCCATTCGTTACGCCAAACGCCTTCAGGAAGCGATTCTTCCACCCATGCCGATGGTAAAGGAATGGCTACCGGAATCCTTTGTTTTGTATAAACCCAAGGATATCGTTGCGGGCGATTTTTATTGGGTTGAGAAAGTTGATCAGTCCATTTATTTTGCAGCAGCAGATTGTACCGGACATGGCGTTCCCGGTGCTATGGTAAGTGTGGTTGGACATAACGGACTAGAGCGTTGCATCAAAGAATTTGGTTTACGCACGCCTTCCGAAATTTTGGATAAGCTCAATGAATTGGTAGAAGAAACTTTTGCAAAGGGAACTGAAGAAGTCCGCGATGGTATGGACATTGCCCTGTGCAAATTATCGAACCAAAACGGAAAAATTACGCTCGAATACGCCGGTGCCAATAATCCTTTATGGATTTTAAATAAGGAAGGATTGCAGGAGTTCAAGGCCGATAAACAGCCTATTGGTCGTTACGAAAACCGCAAACCTTTTTCCAACAATGTGCTTGAATTGAATAAAGGTGATGAAGTCTTTGTTTTCTCCGATGGGTATGCAGATCAATTTGGAGGCGAAGCAGGAAAAAAATACAAATACTCGCGCTTAAAAACCGAATTGCTGGAATTGATTGGTAAACCAATGGCCAAAAAAGAAGTAGTGCTCGATGAGAATTTCGAGCGATGGAAAGGCAATTATGAACAAGTAGATGACGTGTGTGTCATCGGAGTAGCCATCTAAATCAAAGCTGATTCATGTTCAGTTTTTTGAGCATGTCCAGATAAGCATCACGTTTGCCTTCAAATAGCGTGGCTTTTCCGTAGTTATGGGTGACTTTCGATTCTTTGATAACGGATTCGCTCTCCGCAAGTTTTTCTCTAAGCCACAATACAAAGTCGCGTAATTGTTTCTTGTCCATAAGCCGCCGGTTTTGGTTGGAATACATTGTACGCACGCATACCAAATTCGGTTGCGTAAAAAAAAATCCCCTTCGACGAGAAGGGGATTAATGGGGATTAACGAGCTCTTTTGATCTTATTCCTTGCGGAAGTTTTCGACGACATTATCATAGCATAGATAATATTCATCTGAACCTAAAGAAGAAATATCGATGGTGTTGCCATATCCGCGAATGCGTGCCTGGCCGTATTTATCGAAGATTTCGTAAGCAGAGTTTGCGCTAAGGGTAATTTTTCTTTTGGAATCATCTAATTTCCAGGAAGGCTTTTCGACCTTGGAAGTCACGAATACCGATTTGGATTGGGCAATCTTACCCATGTTTCCTTTTTGGGTTACACGTACTTTATTTTCTCCGGAGATCAATGTCAGCTTGAAATCATAAGCGTTTTCTCCTGCAGATCCTTTTCCTTGAACTTCTCCAACTTTCACCCATTTGTTCCATTTGTACACTTCAATGTTAAAAGGCAATGAGCCTGATTCATTGATGGTTTTCCAGGTGAGCAGGCCGTCTTCGGAAAATTCAATATTGGTGACTTCGAAAGTAGCTTGGGGACGCAATACCATTGGATTCAGCACTTTTGGAGAGCATCCGTCGCGGTGCCAGATTTGAATGGTAACCATATCTCCCTGCTTGAGCTGGAGTTGGGTAAGGTCAATTTCAAATGCAGAAGAATTCACTTCATCTGTGGTCAATTCCCCGTTAACCCGAACTTCATAGGCGCAGAATCCCACACCGGAAGAAGTGACCGAGTTAGAAACATAAAGGTTTTTGTTTTGGTACTGACCTTCAATCGTCAGCACCTCTCCATCAGCCTTAGCTGAGAGAAAAGAAACCATCAACAACGAAACAGCGGCAAGTCGCATTAACATACAAAGGTTCTTTTGATAGAGTAAAGATACTAAGGCATGGAGATATAAAGCAAGTCATTCGATGAAAATCTTTTTAACAACGATAAATGTTTGTTTTTTATCGATGAATTTCGTGAGGAGAATACGGTGGTTTTACCTAAATGAATTTGCTTAATTCTGTAAATCAATTGGTTATGTCGGTTAATCGGTTTAATTCCAGATTTGCAGCCCTTTGCAATTCGGGGAAAAATAGATGGAAATGCTCCGCAAGTTGAGCTCCGTTTTCCTCCAGAGCGAGCATCCCTTGTTCCATGGAAGAATCGAATTTGGTTCTTCGGCTCATCCGAATCAAAACATCCGCAATTCCCTCACGCGTTGCATAGGAGCTCAGCCAATCTTGCTCAATCATATACGGAATGAACTGGTGTGCCTTTTCGTTCATCAGGTGGAGGTTTTTATTTAAAACAGCATATGTCTGCGAGGCAAAATCAGGAAGACTCAAACTGTTGTGGTATTGATTCCATCCTTCAGCGAGGAAATGATCGTACAATACATCGGAAACAACCCCTGCATATTTTCCAAACCGCGCACGCAACAAGGCACGCGTGGAAGAGGTAAGGGGATGTGAGTCGGTAAATTGATCGATGAAGCGGTGCAATAAAATTCCTTTTTGCATGTCAGACGGATAGTAGTGGAATTTTGTCCCCTTTACCGTATCGCCAATCATATTGCCTATCAGCACCAGTTCATTTTGGCCACTTAAAAGTGCGTGTGCAAGAAAATTCATTTTCCTCCTATCTTCAATTTTGGCCTTTGGTCAATTCATCTTAACCCGATGACCCATTTGACGTAAATTTAACGGAACAAAACGAAACAGTGAAGCGCAAAAAACTGGCATATTGGCTTTCTCAGGTGCTCGGCTGGGCGATATATATTTCCCTTACCGGTTTCACCATGTACCTGGAAGGAAAATTAACAGCGCCTGTGCGCATGGCTTTATTGGCCCTGCTGGTTTCAGGATTGATGTTGTCGCATCTTTTCAGAAATTTTATTGTACGCAGAGGATGGTTGGCTTTTAGTCCGGCAAGAGCCATATTGCCTGTTTTGATTTCCAGTTTTGTGCTTTCCATGGTGATGTCCAATTTGCAATTGTTCTACAGTTCGTTGGTGCGTGGAAATTTTGAAATATTCCAGCAATTGTATTCGGCAGATGGAGTGCAGGTCGTGCTGAGTTGGTGGATTGTGTTTACCATTTGGTCGGTGATCTATTTTGCTTTTCATTTTTTCGAAAAATCGCGTAACGAAGAAATTCGCAATCTGAAATTGGAAGCCATGCGCACCGAAGTCGAATTGAACAACTTGAAAGCACAACTCAATCCGCATTTCATGTTCAACAGCATGAATTCCATTCGCGCATTGGTGGATGAGGATCCGGTTTTGGCCAAACAAAGCATTACCAAGCTCTCGAACATCCTCAGGAACACGCTCATCATGGGACGAAAAAAATTTGTCACCCTTGAGGAAGAATTGAGCATGGTCGAAGATTATTTGAATCTTGAAAAAATCCGTTATGAAGAGCGATTGCATTTTGTAAAGGAAATCGATACGGATGTCATGCGTTTGTTGATTCCTCCTTTGATCATTCAGACGCTTTCTGAAAATGCCGTGAAACATGGAATTTCACGATTGCAAAATGGAGGAGAAGTGAAAATCCGCATTTTTAAAAATGACCATGAACTAGATATACGCGTTGAAAATACGGGTAGTTTACAAAATCCTTCGAAAAGCAGTACCGGTATAGGTATTAGCAATACCAAACAGCGACTTGAATTGTTGTACGATAAAAAAGCACACTTTAGTTTGTTTGAAGAAGACGGTAAAGTGATAGCAGAAATCAGAATTCCCATTGAACAAAACTTGATGCCATGAAAGCGATAATCATCGACGACGAGCGACTTGCCCGAAAAGAATTGCGTTCCCTCTTGAATAAATTCCATGAAATTGATGTAGTGGATGAATGTGCCAATGCCGAGGAAGCTCTGCGCAGTATTGATGAACATCATCCTGACTTATTGTTTTTGGATATCCAAATGCCCGGGAAAAACGGATTTGAATTGCTCAACGAACTCGATCGTGTACCGCGCATCATTTTCGTTACCGCTTTTGATGATTATGCCATCAAGGCCTTTGAAGTGAATGCCATTGATTATCTGCTGAAACCCGTGAATCCGGAGCGATTGGAAGATGCCATCAATAAGGTCATGAAAGGAAAATCTCCCGTCGTACAAGTTTCCGCTTCGGCCGATCCGCAAGGCAAACTCACCGAAAACGATCAGATCTTTTTAAAAGATGGTGAGAAGTGTTGGTTCACAGCGCTTCGTGAAGTGCGTATGTTTGAATCGGAGGGGAATTACGTTCGGGTGTATTTCAACGAATACAAACCCTTAATTCTGAAAAGTCTGAATAGCCTCGAAGACCGTCTAGATCCTAAGGTGTTTTTTCGTGCCAATCGTAAATTCATCATCAATCTGAAATGGGTCACCGGTATTGAGAACTGGTTCAATGGGGGATTGCAAGTGCAACTCAAAGGCGGTGAGAAAATTGAAATTTCCCGTCGACAGGCAGCACGTTTCCGCGATTTGATGAGTTTGTAATAAGATTTTTCAGCTTTTGGTTATCGATGCATTCATGGGGTTTTGTGGGTGCTTCTATTGTCTTGGTAGAAAATTTGAAACCTTTTCGTTTTTTTTACGGATATTAGAACGTAATAAAGCGTTTGCCTATGAACATCCTTTACTTGGAAGCAACGGAAAAAACCCCACTCGTCAATCTCGATCCCAATACCGGTGAGTTTGAGATAAGCGGTAAATCCATTCCGCAGGACGCAGAGGCTTTTTTCTCCCCGATTTTGGAATGGATGGATGAATATGTGAATACCACATCCATTCCAACAAAAGTCCGCCTGAATCTTGAATATTTCAATATTTCTTCTTCCAAACGTATTTTGTTTTTGCTCTACAAGCTCAATGAGTTGGTCGATCAAAACAAAGTAGTTACCGTTTCTTGGCATTATGTGGAAACAGATGATGACATGAAAGAAGTTGGTCAGGATTTCGCCTTTATGGTAAGAGTACCCTTTGAATTTGTCCCTTACCGCAAAGGTTTCCGCCACATGGCAACAGCCTGAATGCATTTTGGTTTTTTTTCAGCGCCCGAAACATCGGGCGTTTTTTTTTGAAGTACATGGTTAAAATTTGGAAGCACTATTGGAATACCTCCGGCAAAAAAATGTTGTTGGATGCAGGTCTGCTGGTGCTTTTTCTCTACGTATTTAATGGAATATTAGCGGCAATGCATGTCGCCAATACCTATTATCCCTGGGAACCATTGCATGATTTTTGGGAGGCTAGCGATTGGTCATTCTTGTTGTTTTTGCTCACCTATGGAGGATTGTTTGCTTACCTGTGGATCAACCGGAAAAATCCCCAAAACATCCATGCTTATATCCGTGCTTATGCCATGTTGGTTTTTTGCAGGAGTATAACGGTTTACTTTTTTCCTTTCCGTCCCTCCGAAGAAGCCCTTCCTTTGCATGACCCGATATTGAATACTTTTTTTTATCCGAATGGATATTCGCCATTTGATTTGTTTTTTTCCGGACATGCAGCGACTTTATTTTTGTTCGGTGTATTTACCATCGATCAAAAATTGAAATGGGTCTTTTATACCCTGGGTGTTTTTGTTGGAAGTTTTTTGATTGCACAAAAGGTGCATTATACATTGGATGTTGTATTTGCTCCGGTATTTGCATGGATTATCGGGTACTTTACCAAATGGAGTTTGAAGATTTCCACGAAGCAATAGGCGTATTCTTACAAAGTTCCTTCCAATTGCATAATGCGGACTTTATAGGCTGCGGCAACGGTTAAGGAATCTGTTATTTTGCCATCAAGCACCTCTTGGTAAAAATCTGAAAACGGAAGTTTTCGCAAACGTAATTCCTCCGACTCTTCAGGCGTTGCTTCTCCGAATTCAAGGTCCTGCGCCAAAAATATTACCGCGAATTCATCGGATGCTGAATTGCTTAAATGCATCCTGGTTATTTCGCGCCATTTTTTTGCACGAATACCGGTTTCTTCGAGTAATTCTCTTTTTGCGGATTCCAAATAAGGAATATCCGGTTTTCCTCCACCCTCAGGAATTTCCCAGGAATAGTGGTTTAAAGGATAGCGGAATTGACCCACAAGATAGGTCTGGTTATGCTCATCCAGCACCAAAACTCCAATAGCAATATGATGGAAATGAATACAACCGTAAATTCCCGGATTTCCCGAGGGATGAATTACCTCGTTATGGGTGATCTGAATCCAGGGATTGTTGTAAACTACCTCCGAAGAGGTGGTGGTCCATGGATTTTTATTCTCTTCATGCATAATGCAAATCTCGGAAATCCATTCTTAACTTATGTTTGGATTGCTTTCTTTATTTTTGTGCGGATGTTTTAAAACAAGTTCCATTGCTTTTTTTGGAATCAGGTTTTATGCTTAAATGGAAATGATGATGGTTTTATTGCTACAGCAATTTGACCAAGATTTATGGAATTGCAAATTGGAGATATTGTCCGTTTTCTCAATGAGGAAGGCCAGGGAGAGGTAAAATCTTTTCCGGATAAGAAACATGCCCTTGTGTTGCGCGAAGATGGAATTGAGGTGATTTATTTGGTTAGGTATCTCGTTCCTTTTGCATCGCATCAGGAATACCAATTACCACCGTCAGAAGAAAGTAAATTCATCAAAGCAAAATTGAAACAGGACATTAAAAAAGCCAATAAGCCCAAACCTGTTCAGGAGAAAAAATTGGAAGTGGATTTACACATGTATGAATTGGTAAAATCCACGAAAAACCTCACCAATGGTGAAATGCTCCAAATGCAGTTGCGCCATTTCCACACAAAAATGAAAGAGGCACAAGCAAAGCGACTGACCAAAATCGTATTTATCCACGGTGTTGGTGAAGGAGTATTGCGTTCCGAAATTAGACACGAATTACGCAAATACGAAAACGTCGAGTTTCTTGATGGCGATTACCGTGAATATGGTCAAGGTGCCACCGAAGTTCGCTTGTGGTATAAATGATTAAGGCTGAATGACAATTTCCTTGCGGCTCGAAGTTATGGCTGCAAAAAAGCCAATTGCCCCGTTGTCAAAATTCGTGGGAAGGTTGCTTGGAGGAGGATCGAAGGGACCACCGGTGGCTGATGTTTGGGAAGAAATGGCAAACAGAAAATCATAATACGCTTTGTCCATATTTTGAATCTCAGCCCTTGCCGTATCGCCGACTTGGAAATTGTAGGGGACTTGCGCAAGAACGTAATTACCATCTACCCCAAGGTCATCCGTTACAAAATATTTGAAAGGATCAATTTGCAGGGTGTCGTTTTTCCACACTTTAAAACGGTAATAATCGGTGTAGGCGGGATTATCCTGTGCTGCAAAAATGATGTTGTACCCTTCTTCAATGAATGCACTTTCTTCGTTGAAAATGGTGAGGACCGTATCAAGATTTACTTTCAGAGCAGGAACCGTAGATTGTGCCTGGTAGGTTTTTCCATCGTGCAAAATCAACATGGTATAGGTGTGACCAATAACACATTGCTCATTTCCGTTGGTCCGGTATACGCCATTGCCAACATGAAATAATGTATCGGTGTTCCCGAGATCATCGCTGATATATACTTGTGCTGTAGTTACAACAGGATTGGTATTGTCGAAATAAGGAGCCATCATGCTTAGACGTGCTTCCCATGGTTCATTGTTATCGGTAATCACCGATTCAACCACCAAACGGGGATCAGAAGAATCCAAATCAATTTCAATCACCTCAGTACATGAGGAAAACGAAACAAGAATGAAAGTATAGACTAAAATCTTTTTCATACATCAGAATTTAAAATTCCAGGTTACCGATGGAATGATGGAGAATAAAGTTGTTTTAACAGCTTCCGTTTGTCCGGTCGGATTTCCATCCGCATCTTCTTTTTCACGGAAAGTAATCGCAAACGCGTTTTTGCGGGCATACACGTTGTAGATGGAAAAGTTCCATGAGCTTTGGTAAGAGCGACCTTCCTTCTTTTTTCCGTCAATGGTGAGCGATAAGTCACCACGGTGGTAATTCGGCATGCGGTAGTTGTTTCGTTCAGGATAATAGGCAACAATTTCACCATCAATTTCATAACGTCCCCCCGGGAAGGTCACCGCATTTCCGGTGGCAAATACAAATGTTCCTGCAAGCGTGATGCGTGGGGTGATTTGATAGGTGCCGACAACAGCAACATTGTGGCGACGATCATTTTTTGCGTGGTATTTTTCATTGTTGTTGATGCCTTCCACTTCGCGCCATGTCCAGGAAAGTGTATACGAAACCCATCCGGTGAATTTTCCTTTCGTTTTTTGGATGTACCATTCCGTTCCGTATGACCAACCTTTACCAATCAAAAATTCACGTTCAATGGCAGAATTAAATGCGATGTTAGCATTGTCGCGGTAGTCGATTTGGTTGTGCATCCACTTGTAATAAGCTTCCACACTGATTTCATAACCTTTTTTCAGGTTGATAAAATAGCCTGCCGCAATTTGATCGGCAATTTGTGGTTTTACGTGAATACCACTTGAAATCCATAAGTCGGTAGGAAGTGTTGTGCCTGAATTCGATGCTTGGTGCAGGAATTGATAGGTGTGATCGTAACTGAATTTCAAAGATGAAATATCGGTTAAGGCATAGTTCAGAGCAAAACGTGGCTCAATTCCGGGATAGGTAATGAGCACTTCTCCGCGGTTGTAATACGTGGTATCGGTAATGGTGTAATCATCGCTTTCCGAGAAAGTATATTCCGTTGCTTTTCCCATCACGGTATATAAAGTAGCGCGAACACCGTAGCGAATGTTCAGACGTGAATTGAATTCGTATTTGTGGTCCCAATACACCGAATTTTCAAGTGCATTTTTGGTAGGTAAATAAGTTGGCGTGAACATCGATGTCTCCCGCAAAGGCAAGAACTTACCGGGTTGGAAATAATGGTAAATGGAATGCACTCCGAAATACATCGTGGATTGTGGTTTTTTAAAGAACGAGTAATCGAGTTTTAATCCAATATCGTCAATGCCCGAAATCAATTCGAAGTTTTGCGATTCGGACAAATCAATGTTGATCCCGTAATCGAAATTGGAATAAATCAAAGTAAGGTTGCTGAACAAACGCGGATTGTAAATGTGGTTCCAACGTAAGGTGGCTGTTGCATTTCCCCAGTCAAATCCAAACAAACCGGCTAAACCGAGCACATCGCGACCAAAATATCCGGAGAGATAAATGCGGTCTTTATCTCCTAATCGGTAATTGGCTTTGGCATTGAAATCATAAAAATAAAGTTGATTGTCACGCAAATCTTTATTCGGAGCCAACTTCAAAAACACATCTGCATAGGTTCTTCGACCACTGATGATGAAAGAGCCTTTCTCTTTAAAAATAGGCGATTCGAGGGTGAGTCGACTGGAGATCAGTCCTAATCCACCCGAGCCGGAGAATTTTTTTGAGTTTCCATCGCGCATGCGAACATCCATCAAAGAAGATAATCGTCCACCATATTTCGCGGGAATTCCTCCTTTGTACAAATCAAGATCTTTGATCGCATCGGGATTGAATACCGAGAAGAATCCGAAAAGATGTGATGCATTATAAACTGTAGCTTCATCCAATAGAATCAAGTTTTGGTCATTCCCACCGCCACGAACGGAGAATCCTGCATTTCCCTCTCCTGCACTCTGAATTCCTGGTAAAAGCTGAATGGTTTTCATCACATCCACTTCACCGAAAAGTGCCGGGATTTTTTTGGCGGTGACCATCTCCATTTTTAATACGGAAATTTGTTTTTCCTGTGCCGTCTGACCAACAGAATCGGAAACGACCACTTCATTGAGTTGTTGGTCGCTCGATTCAAGCTCAAGGTCAATGACCATATTTTTATCCAGGGTAATTTCCTTTTCGATGGGAGTATAGCCTGTGGTACTGTATACAAAAGTATACGTGCCTTTTTCGAGCGTTATGGAATAATATCCGTATTCATTGGTGGAAGTCCCGGTTGCGAGTGGTTTTACGAAAACCGTGGCACCGATAATTTCTTCTCCGGTTTTGGCATCTTTCACATGGCCTGAAACGGTAAATTTCTGCGCATGAGAAACAAATGATAAAAAGAAAAGAAAGGAAAAAGAAAGGAATTTCATCCTGAAAGTTTTTGGCGTATGCGCGACAAAACTAAGTCAGGATATTGGATTAAGCATTGATTTAAATCAAAATATTTTTGGTCAGCCTCAAAGCCTTATTCGGCGTGGTTTTTGACTAATGAGCAACCACCAATGGCAATGTTTTTTGTCCCAAATGCGAAGAAACCCGAATAAAATAAAACCCATTTTCGAGGAAATTCAAGTCTTGGTAAATCAACCATTCTCCCGTATTGGAGAGGTAATTTCTTTGTTCAATGACTTTACCCGAAAGATCACAAATGCTCAGCGTGATTTCTTGTATACCCGGGAAATGAATAGAAATCCTGCACGATGCACTTGCCGGATTTGGCGCCAATTCCAATTGCATAGCATCTAGACTATCTGCTAATCCCAAAAATTCTCCAATATTGATATCCTCCAAAAAGAAATTATTTCCTCCTCCGGTAGTAAAAACGAATTTCAACATAAAATCATCCGTTAATGAAGATGCAGAAAAGGATGGTATGGTAGAATACAGCCATTCATTTGCATTCGCCGGAAAATAAGGTGTAGCGACAGGTGATGCCGTTGGCAGACTCGATGCGGTGATGGTTTTTTTCAGGAACCAGGTAGTACCACAATCGTTTGAAGAATACACTTGAAGTCGATCGGAAGTGAGGTTTGTATCCTTACGCGCAAAGGCATGTCGGAATGAAACTTGAACTTGCGACAAACCTGTAAGGTCACGTGGAACAGTGATAAATTCTTCCACCAAACCGGCAGACATGGCATGATTGTCCAAAACAAGCGAATGCGTTCCCGTATAAGCAGCCTGATGGGTGATGCGGAAAGTAGAATCGTTTTGCGGATTTGGTGCATACCAATCGGCATTGGGCAATGCGCTAATGTTCTCAAAAGATTCAAGAATCATTCCGGGAACACCGGGCACTGCATACACCGTGATTAAATCATTTAAAAGTGTATCTACATTGCTGATTCCATTCCCGGCTTGCAGATAAACATCGTAAACCCCCGGAGTAGTGTAAGTAACCACCACCACAGAGTCGCTCAGTGAACTTGCATTTCCTCCGAAAAAATTCCACGACCGCGAAGTCACTCCGTGATAAGATTGGTCGGTAAAAGTGATGGATTGTCCCGCACAAATAAATCTCTTGGAAAAGTAAACATCTGCACCACAAAGTGAATTCGGTCCATCTGTTCCTGTTGCAATAAGATTTCCGGCCGACCATAAATTATTCCGACCCGCAATGGATGCATTCAAACACGCATGCATTCTCGTTTTTTGTCCCTCTGTGAACATAATTCCACAATAGCTGTAATCCATGAAATTCTGCACATTGTCCACCACGTTTCCACACGAAGATCCACTTAGGTTACAGCTTTGCCAGCCAATGGTATTTGGTGTATCGCTTACACCGTCATCGTATGCGCAATTACCGGCATTGGCACAAGGCAAATAATAAAATCCGGGCACATTATTTCCACCCCAAATGTGTTGAAGATTGAGGTAATGACCGATTTCGTGCGACAATACCATACTTCGCGAAGGAGCAGATGTTCCAATGCTACCTAGGTAATCATGTGAAATCACAATGCCGTCCCATTCAGGAATGGTATCCGCATCCGAAGGCCAAACAGCATGTCCCGCCAAACCGGCAGCTTGGTTCACGACATATACATTCAAATACATGGTAGGATTCCAGTGGATCAATTGTTTCACTTCATGTCCACCCGTATACGTCGTGGTTGAAGCGATACGGTTTATCCCCCTGGTACAATTTCCATCAGGATCTTTTTGAGCCAATCGAAATTCAATTTCACAGTCGGCAGCAATCCCTTGAAATGCGGGAATTATATCAGCAGTATCCGCATTGCGTTTGCGGAAATTTTCGTTGATGATGCGCAGAGCATCGTGGACTTGTGCATCCGAAATGTTTTCTGGTCCGTAGTTGTGTACAATATGAAAAACCACAGGAATCACATAAGGATTTCCACTCCTTTGAAGGGGTGAAAAATGCTGTGTATGCGCTTCGAGTTGTGCATCACGGGAAATCACAGCCTGCGCAATGGCAGGATTTTGTTGGAGGTGATGAATTCTCATGGAATCCGAAGCACATGGATTTTGTCCACGTGCTACAAACAACACAGCAGAAAAGAAGAAAGTCAGGACCAACCGCATAACAGAAATTTTACCAAATATAAAGGGCATTTGGGCAATCCTGACTTGAATCTGAGAATCACGATAAATCCGGAAAGCTATTTGGATTTGCGTTCCACAACCATTTTTACCATTCCCATAAACATCCTTGTGCTTAAAATTCTACGCAGAAACAACAAAAAAGGAGCACCGCTTCCAACAGGATAACGCATTCTTTTTTTGCCATCACTTGCTGCGCGGAATATTTTTTTGGCAACGACAATTGGTCCCGGCGCATTCGCTCCCGCCTTTTGCATGTTAGGCATTGTCAGTTGTTCGTAAGCATCATATGCATGCAATCCATCCTTGCGAAAGAGGTCCTGCGAGCGATCATAAAAATCGGTTTTAATGGCTCCCGGTTCTACAATTTTTACACGAATGCCAAATTGTGCCAATTCAAATTGCAAAGCTTCGGAGAAACCTTCTACTGCCCATTTGGTACCGTGGTAAAGCGAATACAAAGGGAAGGTTATTCTACCGCCCATCGATGCAATGTTGATAATGGTTCCTTTTTTCTGTTCTCGGAAATAAGGCAGGATTTCCCGGACTACACGCATCAAGCCAAAAACATTCGTATCGAATTGTCGCTGTACCTGTGCCTCTGATGCAGCCTCAAAAGCACCAACCGCGCCATAACCGGCATTGTTAACAATCACATCAATTCCGCCAAAATGTTGAATGACCGATTGGATAGCATTGGAGATGGAGGAAGTGTCGGTTACATCCAAAGCGAAAAGCGCCACATTAGGCAATTGGTTCAATTCTTTTTCTTTTTCCGGGCTACGCATGGTGGCGGCAACATTCCAGCCTTGTTGAGCGAAATATTGGGCGGTAGCCTTGCCGATTCCGGAACTGGCTCCGGTAATAAGGACAGTTTTTTTTGTCATGATCAGTTATGAATAAAGTTGAATTTTTACAGTTGGCGCTGAGGTCTGCAAATACTATCCCAGCTGGATTGGATGGCGATTTTTAAAGTGGACATATCAATCATCATTTCACCCGACATAAAAAGGCGAACCAAGGTTGAAATATTGCCAAACAAAAGATTCAGCATCAGTTGCATGTTCATTTTTCGAAGGTGACCGGTTTTCATTCCCCAGTCCAAAAACGCAATAATGTATTGGTAGTGGACCATATTGTTTTCTCGATCCGATTTTCTGATGTAAGGTGAATTCGAATATTGTTCAAGAAACATAAACTCAGACGGATGTTGGATATAATGCACGTACAAACCCTCCCAGATACAATCGAATCTTTTTCGGTAGCGTAAAATGGGTTTGTCGCTTTTTTCCAAAACCTGTCCCATTCTGATTTTCATCTCAGCGTAAAGCGCTTGAATTAAAGCCTCCTTATCCTTGAAATGGTGGTAAATGGTTCCTGTTCCCACATCTGCCTTTTTTGCCAACAGCGCCATGGGAGCTTCATGGAATCCCCTGAGAGCAATCAGTTCCAAGGCTGCATCCATGATGTCCTGACGTTTGTTTTTGCGCTTTGATTCCACTTTGGATTCCGTCATAAGGAAAAATTATTTTTCGTCCTGCAAACATAAAAACCGAATGAACGTTCGGTTTTGCAAATATGATTATTTTTAGAATGAATTAAAAACTAGATTAAAAAATATTTTAAGGCGCTGAATATGAGTTTTTTTTATGTGGTTTTGATGTGTGGTTTTTACAAAAGCTTGGATTCCGGAAGCAGGAAAGTTTTAAAATCGGGTAAAGATAATTTCTCCTTTGCTCATTTTTTGGTGTTGAAGTGTTGAATTTTAAGGCGTTTTTTGGATGATGATGAAGTTTCGGTGACGATTCTAAACCGAATGAATGTTCGGTAGGGTGGACGAAGTGGAAATGGAAAGGAAATTCTTGGAGGTACTTAAAGGAGCCCGGGAGGTTGATTTTAGGGGATAGTCCCAATTGGTGCTGAATGATTGGTCCTTTTCAAGATCAAGAATAGTTGGTTATTTTCTTTGCGCAATTGAAAATGACTAAAGTATTTTCACTTTGAGGATGAAAATTGTCAATCCCTGATTGGCTTCATTTGAATAAATAGTGAAATGGTGGTTATTGGTTGGAGCGTTCCATATTTTGAGAGGTCCGGAACGAACGTTCGATCGGAATTTATACACCCGGTTTTAAAATAGGAACCTGAGCGGAGGTTCATTCATTTTTTTGCTTGAAACATTTTGAAAGATAGCGCGGAACGAACGTTCGTTCGATTTTTTTTGCGGTTGGTAAAGTTGGAAAGTGTTGGAATGTTACTACAGTGTTTTTGGCTGAAACATGTTGCAGAGGGGGTGGGAACGAACGTTCGTTCGGCTTTTTTCAGTGTTCAAATGGTGTGTTTTGACCATTTGGAATTAATCTAGTGTAATGTCTTGGGTATGCCAGGAATGACACGAACGTTCATTCGGCTTAAGGGCAGGGAATGCATTAAGGTTCGTTCCGCATTAACAAGGATTTGGACAATTCTAAAGAATTAAATGTTCATTCGGTGCTGTATTCATTTTTTGATATCG
>JBIKKU010000435.1:0-2511 GCA_044360245.1 Flavobacteriales bacterium
TTAAAAACGCAAAAACTTCTGCAAACAGCGGTCAAGACGAATGGATGCTTCTTCTTCAACCAGTTCAGGTACATGGTTTATTGCCTTTTCAATCGCCGGAAATTTGGGTTTATCGTGCACCACATCTACTTGCAGGTAATGCAAAACACCCGTGAAATCGTCCAATGCGCGCAATGCACCCGAGCGTCCACTGGCAATGCCAATCAAAGCCGATTTTTTTCCATTGAAATGGCGTGGATGTACTGAATCCATAAAAGCTTTGAGGATTCCGGGGAAACTGCCGTTGTATTCGGGGATGACAAAAATGAACTTTTCAACAGGAATAATGTATTCCGCAACATAAGTGTCGAAAACATCGTGGGCATGACCTTCAATTTTCACATACGGGAAATCGTGTGGCAGTTCACTGAGTTGAAGTACCTGTGAATCAACATTGAGGTGGTCGAGGCGACGGCTGATGAGTTCGGCCATTTTGGCTGAATAGCTGTTTTGTCGGTTGGTGGAAACAATTATGGTGATCATTGTTCGTTTCTGTTCTTGTTGATAACCCTGCAATTAACAAAAATCTGTTAACAATCGTTCATGCTCTCTTTCCTTTCAGGGAGTGGGAAAGGAGTATCTTTATTTTTTGGAAGAATGTCAGTGCAAAAGAACGATTTTTCTTGCCTGATGCATGTGAAACGGTAACAACATCTTTTTTAGAATGGGAAAAATTATTTCCGTCGTGAATCAAAAAGGCGGTGTGGGTAAAACCACCTCTGCCATTAACCTGAGTGCTTGTTTTGGTGCACTGGAGTTTAAAACCTTGTTGGTCGATGCCGATCCTCAAGCCAATGCCACATCCGGTGTGGGATTCGATCCCAAGAACATCAAGACCAGCATTTACGAATGCCTGATCAACGATACCGATCCGAGGGACATTATCCTGACGACCGGCAATCCCAATCTGGATTTGCTTCCTGCACACATCGACCTCGTTGGTGCCGAAATTGAGTTGATCAACCTGCCCAACCGCGAAATGATGCTCAAAAGAGCGCTGCAGAAGGTGAAAGCAGATTACGATTTCATCATCATCGACTGTTCGCCTTCTTTGGGATTGATTACCGTGAATGCTTTAACCGCTTCAGATTCGGTGATTGTGCCTGTGCAGTGCGAATATTTTGCACTTGAAGGTTTGGGTAAATTGCTCAACACCATCAAAATCGTTCAAAGCCGACTCAATCCGGAACTCACCATCGAAGGAATTTTGCTGACCATGTACGATACCCGTCTGCGTTTGTCCAATCAGGTTGTAGACGAAGTAAAAACACACTTCCAGCACATGGTGTTCGACACGATTATTCACCGCAATACCACACTCGGAGAAGCACCAAGTCATGGTGAAACCATCATCATGCATGATGCCACAAGCAAAGGAGCCATTAATTACCTTAACTTTGCACGCGAAATTCTCCAGAAGAACAACATGACCCGTATCAACGAGTCGGATAAAATTGTGAAAGTCGATGAGTAAACAAAAAAAATCGGCATTGGGTCGCGGACTCGGTGCTTTGTTGGCCAGTTCAGAAACCGACATTACCTCCAAATACGAAAACAAAAATTTCTCCGAAGCTGTAGGTTCGGTGGCGATGATTTCTGTTGAAAAAATCGAAGCCAATCCTTTCCAGCCACGTCAGCATTTCGAAAAACAAGCCCTTGTGGAGTTAACCAACTCCATTCGCGAACACGGCATCATTCAGCCGATTACCGTTCGTAAACTTGGTTTTGATAAATACCAACTCATTTCCGGTGAGCGTCGTTTCAAAGCATCGCAAATTGCCGGACTCACTGAAATTCCTGCGTACATCCGTATTGCCAACGATCAGGAAATGCTCGAAATGGCACTGATTGAAAACATTCAGCGCCAGAATTTAGATGCCATTGAAATTGCCATTGGTTACCAGCGTCTGATTGAAGAATGTAAAATCACACAAGAAGGACTCGGCGACCGCGTTGGAAAAGACCGTTCAACGGTAACGAACTATTTACGCCTCTTGAAACTTCCGCCCGAAATTCAATTGGGAATTCGCGAGCGCAAAATTTCTATGGGACATGCACGTGCCATTGTTTCTGTTCCTGAAGAAAAAGAACAAGTTGCCCTCTACAACGAAATCGTAGAAAACGATTTCTCTGTGCGCAAAGCCGAATCGCGTGCCAAGGACATTATCCATGGTCGTGTTGAAGAGATGACCGGCGATCAGAAAAAAGATGGAAAAAAATCTGCTGCCGACCTTTCATTGCCTCAGCAAAAAATTCGCGATGATCTGAAAACCCGTTTGAATACCGTAGTTGAAATCAAAACCACGCCAAAGGGAGCCGGAAAAATCGTGATCGATTTCAAGTCCGACAAAGACCTCGAACGCATTATCGAATTGCTCGATATCTGATGAGAATTCTCGCTCTGGTGTTCATCCTCCTGAGTTCCTTTTCAGCACATTCCATTTCGGATACCCTGAAAGAACCGGTAAAGGA
>JBIKKU010000436.1:0-2506 GCA_044360245.1 Flavobacteriales bacterium
CCAGTTCGCGCACTTTATCCAGAATTTTTCCCGTTTCTGTAATGCCGAATTCTTTCACTACACGTTGAATGGCATTCTGGCAAACAACGCTCACCATAGCTCCCGGAACACCATGTCCGGTGCAGTCTGCAACAGCAATCAAAACCTGATGCGGATTCCCCGGAACACGCTCGGCGTAGAAAAAATCTCCGGCCACAATATCCTTTGGTAAATACAAAACGAAATGCTCAGGCAGTAATTCCTGCATGAATCGTTTGGGTGGAAGAATCGCATCTTGCAAACGACGAGCATAATTAATGGAATCAACAATCTCTTTGTTTTTCTCTTCAATGATTTCCTTTTGATGGGTGAGTTGTAAATTGGTTTTTTGCTTTTGTTTGTTTCCCTTGTAAAGCACAAACGATAAAGAAATCACGAGGATCAAGGAAATGCCGCCAATACCCAAAACCAAATTCTGAATGCGGATTTGATCGTCTTGTCGTTTCGCATCCAAATCTTTGATAGCGTTTGCATCGCGTAGCTTGGATATTTCAGCATTGCGACGTTCTGTTTCCATGGCGATGTTCATGGAGTCCATACTTTTTATGGCCGATTCTTCGCGTAACTTGAGAAATAATTCGGTGTAGATTTTATAGTCTTCAAGTGCTTTTTGGAAATCACCTTTCATTTCAAAAGCCAAGGCTCTTTTTTCATACAAGTGATACAGAATTTCTCGAATACCGATTTTTTCAGCAAGAACAATACTTTCATTCAGGTCCGGTAAGGCGCCATTCCAGTTGTTTTTATCCAGAAAAAACTGCGCACGGATTTGGTATACCTGACTCAATTCGTAATCGTATCCGCCAATTTTTAGCATCGAAACGGCAGTGTCAAAATGTTGAATGGCTTTGTAGCTGTCGCCCATTTTTCCATACGTAGAGCCGATTACAGCATGGATCATTCCAAGCCGATCATGCATTTTTTTCTGACGCGCAATGTTTAGGGCAATGCTGGAATAATACAAAGCAGAATCGAGCATATCATGTTCACGGTAAGAAGAAGCAAGATTGCTGCATACCGATACAACACCAATATCCGATTTTACCTGTTCAAACAAACGCAATGCTTTAAACAGATAAAGGCGCATTTTTTTGTAATTGCCCCTGCGGTTTTCGAGGTTACTCATGTTGCCGTAGATGGTGGCCAGACTATGTGAATTGCCTGAAGGTTCCGTAACTTTTAATGCTTTGTGGTAATAATTGCTGGCGGCATTTAAGACACCCATGTCCTGATAAATCGCGGCTTTCGTATTGTAAACATCTCCCAGCAAAACATCATTTACATGTTTGGCTAAACCTAATGCTTCGGCTTGATTGGCATAGAAAAGACCGCTGTCCAGATTTTCGTAAGAAATGTTCCAGGCGATGGCATTCAAAATTTCGACTCGTGATGAATCTGTTGTTACCTTATGGAATTGAATTTTTAAACTATCCACAAGTTTTTTTCGGTCTTGTGCTTGCAAATCAGATGAAATACCGCAATACAGCACTAGCAAAACAAAGAATCGGCGCAAGTAGAAAGTCATGGTCAAAAATAAGGATTAGTCGCATTAAGAAACGATAATTCCGTATTTCCGCAGTAAGCCATGTAATTCCTGCGAAGCAAACCGTGCTCCTTTGATTTTGTTGATTTCGGGGTCGATGTCGTAGTTGCGGGCTTCGCTGAAGTCACATTTTTCCAAATTGCTCTGATCGAAACGCGACAAGTCCAAATCGCAACCGACAAAACTGCTTTCCTGAAGTTCTGCTCCGCTGAAATCGCATTCTTTCAAAGCGCAATCCATGAAGGATGTTTGTTTCATTTTTCTTTTAAAAAACACCGAATAATTCAATACACAATTTCTAAAGGCAACTGAAAATAAAAACGCAGAACAACGGTCGAATGGCAAGCCCAGGAGTTTGCAGTCTTTGAATTGAACTTCTTGAAATGCTGTATTGGTAAGGTTGGCAGAGCTTAAGTCGCATCGAATGAAGGTGCAGTTTTCAAATCGCATTCCGCTGAAATCGCTATTGGGAAGTATGGTATCTTCGAATACGCAATCGGCATAGTGGCCTTTGGCTATGGTACTGATTTTTGCGAAGGTTTTGCCTGTATACTGTTCCATGCACAAGAATACTGATTTCAGCGCAATTCCAAAACGCGGTATTGCGGTGGATTTTGGTAGTTTTGCAGCATGAATTATTTGTCGGTAGAAAACCTTTCGAAGAATTACGGGGACAAAGTGTTGTTTTCGAACATCAGTTTTGGAATTGATCAGGGTCAGCATGTGGCCTTGGTAGCGCGCAACGGCAGTGGGAAATCAACTTTGATGCGCATTCTATACGGTAAGGAACCGGCAGATAGCGGCGCTTTCACCTTTCGTAAGGACATTCATATTGGTTTTCTGGAACAGGATGCTTTGTTTGATCCGGGAGCAACGGTTTCGGAGATTGTACTTGCCGGTGATGATCCTGCAGCGATTGCATTG
>JBIKKU010000438.1:0-2500 GCA_044360245.1 Flavobacteriales bacterium
GAATAAAAAGCACGGGAGAAAAATCAAAAAGGGAATCTTTCGATTCCCTTTTCTACTCCTCAAAACGTTGTAACCAGGTAAACGTTCTGAAACCGAATCAGCATCAGAGAGGCCAGAAACTGAAACGAAAGAATGTATTATTTCTTTTTACGTGCAATGTCATTGGCAATTTGTCTAACATGCAAGGATACTTTCGCATGTACTTTGGCGTAATCCTTTTTAATTTCGATTGCGGTTTCCTTCCTACGAGGGAAATCAAACCATTGTTCAAATGAGAAATAATCCATATCACTGCTAAATAATGGGAAAATTGAACTGAGTCATTTTTCATTTCGTTAGATGAATGAAAATTCTATGGCTTAGGACATTTGCATTTTTTTCACATTCATGTTTAAAATACGTAAAATTTATACCTCAATAGGTTTTATAAATCGCTGTATATCTATTAGTTATGACCTATTCTTGAAATTCAGATTTTGATACGTTACTGTGAATCTGTCAATTTGCCGCTAACGACTTGCCAAAATCGTCATCATGAAAAAACAGGAAACCTTGTTCGAGCTGATTAAATCTCTCGGAAAAAATGAAAAAAGAAATTTTACCATTTTTCTTACCAGACACAAAGAGGAAAAAAATTTATCCCACTGGCTATTTTCAAAAATTGTTGAATCTCAAAATCCGGATGATAATGAATTTAAAAGGACATTCATCATAGAAACAGGAAGCAAAAATTACACCGAAACCAAATATATCCTTTACAAATCGCTTCAAACGTTTTTAGTGGAATATCATTTGGACCATTTCCTTGATGCCACAATATTTAAAACCATCTTTTTTTCGGAAATCCTTAAACAAAAAGGACTGTACGAAGAAGCGTTAGAAAATTTAAAAAAAGCGGAAGAACTTGCTAATGAAAATCACCATGCCTTTTTGGAATTGTATATACATGAAAAGAAAAAATCGCTGCTGAATTTTGTAGATCGCTGGAATAAGGACGGACAATACAAATCAGAATTAGAAAGGCAAAAAACACTAATTGAACAGATCCAGTCGCTTTTTTATTTTCATGATAAAAGCAATTTCATTCATTCCCACATCGGAATTCACGGCGAACCCAGGAGCAAAAATGAAATTGAAGAGCTACATGAAGCCTTATTCAGTGATGGGGAATGGGAAAAAACCGACGATTCCTTTATCCATGCCAGGCTAAGAAAAAAACATGTAGAAAGTTATTTTCTTGCTGTCTCAGATCAACTAGACAAAAGTGAAAAAATAATGCAAGATGCCATTTACATCTTTGAGCAATTACCCAAAACCACTTTGAACAATTACTTGGATCTCTATATAAATGCCAATGGAAATTTATCCTTAATACTCATCAGAAACAACAAACTAAAACAAGCTTTTGAGAATTGTATGAAATTGAAAACCATTTTAGGGAACATAACTGACGGTCCTAAAAATACTTCCTCAAAAGTAAACGGGCATCTGCAAACCATTGTTCATCAATTAAAAATATTTTGCAAATCAGGACTATTCCTCAAAAACCAAGACCTGATAGCCTTGGAAGAAGAATATAAGGAAATCGAGAACGACTTACCTTTCGGATGGGACTATGAGGCATGCTATTATTTTGCCTACGCCCATTTCATCTTCGGAGAATACGCTAAATCGAAGCTTTGGTTAAATTATGTATTTGAACATAAAAAAACAGGTTCATTTTTTGATGTCTATGTACAATTGCTGTATTTGGTGATTCGATTCGAAACAAATGATCCTTTTGTTGAAAATGAATTAAATTCCATATATAGAAAATTAGTGGCATTAAAAAAGCTATATCCTTTGGAGAGCACAATGATTAATTTCATCCGAAAAAATCTCATAACAGAAACAAGCAGACAAGCAAGAACATTGTATTTAAATAAACTTTCGGAAACGCTGGCTGAAATAAAAAATGACCCAAACCATCGCATTTCACTTGATGTCTTTGACGTGCAAACGTGGATTGACGCCAAAAAAAACAATACTTCAATGCTTATGGAATTGATGAAGAAACCGGCAAACATTGGATAAACAATTTCACTTTTGCAAAAATTCAGCATAAAGAGTCAGAATTTATCAATTGCGCTTATATTGCATTGTATTATAAACGATTATGCGCATTGCAATTTTTCTAATCAGTATCATAAGTGCACTTCAAACCTCTGCCCAAACCCACAAAATCGACCTCATTCAACAGGCAGAATCAAAAAAGAACAATGATTCTTTACGCTTTGCTGCCTACCAAGAATTGGCAATGCAAGTGTATATAGACCAACAACCCGATAGCGCAATTCTCTTTTCAAAAAAACACTTCCAACTTGCGCTGAAAAAGAAAAACTCCGAAGAACAATTCCGTGCGCAATTCAACGAATTTGAAATCAGGTATAAGCGTAAAGAATATGAAGCACTGATTCCTCTATTGGAAGCAAAAGCCGAAGATGGAAAAGTTCCTGCACAA
>JBIKKU010000127.1:0-7811 GCA_044360245.1 Flavobacteriales bacterium
GTCGAGCAATTCGGCATAGGCATTCTGATCCCCTTCGCGGGCACGCATCACCAAGCGGTAGTCGTATTTAGCTTTTTCCGAGAGGTTCTCGTATCCTTCTTCTAATTCCATTTGTCGGCTTTTACAAAGCGGTTTGAAATGTGGATGACCGGATGAATGATGAAAATGATCCACTCCAGCAATGGCGACCAAATCAACAAATCTTTGTCACCCAATAATTTCATTGAACGGCTAAAGATAACCATTTGAAGCAGCAAGCGGAAAAACCAAGCTCCCAAAATAATCAATAGGTATTTGTTCAAAACGATTAGCCCTATGGTACTGGATAACAACAAGATGAGGGCGAGTGAATAAAAGCTAAGAAGCAGCTTGTGCTTCAATTTGTAATGCGGAGCCGTGGTAAAATGGCGTTTTTTCTGACGAAACCAATCGGTGAAAGTTTCTTTTGGAGAGGATAGGGTATGCGCTTCCGGATGAATGCAAACAGCGGTGTTTTTTCGGGTTCCGACCTCTTTTACAAATAAGTCATCATCGCCCGAGGAGATGTGGTAATGCTTTTTAAATCCACTCACCCTGAAAAAGGTTTTTTTCTCGTACATCAGGTTTCGTCCAACACCCATGTAGGGCAGGCCGGCTGTGGCAAAGGACAAATAATGCATTCCTGCCCAAAACGTATCGAATCGAATGATGCGGTTGAGCATGCTTTTTTTCTTTCGCTGATAAGGCGAATAACCCAACACCACTTCTTTTCCATCCAAGTGTTTTTCCACCATTTGCGCAATCCATTTGCTGCTTGCAGGTTTGCAATCGGCATCGGTGAGCAACAGCAATTCATGCGATGCGCCTTTTATGCCAATGGTGAGCGCCATTTTTTTACCGTAATGCTCGTGGTTGGATTCTTCAATCTGAATCACTTTCAAACGCGGATAACGCACCTGAAATGCTTTTAAAATTTCTTTGGTATCGTCCCAGGAACGGTCGTTCACCACAACCACTTCAAAATCCGGATAATCCTGATCGAATACATAAGGGAGGTTTTCCATCAGTTTGGCCGATTCCGAGCGGGCACAAATGATAACGGATACCGGCGGTTGATGCGTGTTTACGGCTCCTTTTTTGTGGAAAGCAATGCGCGAAAAAAAGAAAAAATAATACAACAGGTGAATGCATAAACCTGCACCAAAAACAATCAGCAGAATCTCCGCAAGCTCAATCTTCATGGCATTTCAGTAGTGGGGCAAAAGTAGCATTCCCAAATACTTGTTATCTTTGACACATCTGAATTTTTAAACAACTTATGCACTTTGATTTGCAGTCAGTCGATCCCGGATCGAAAGCAAGGGCCGGTATGATCCGAACTGACCACGGCGATATTCCCACCCCCATCTTTATGCCTGTGGGGACCCAAGGTTCGGTGAAAGGCGTTCATCAACGGGAACTGAAAGAAGATATTCAGGCCAAAATCATCCTTGGAAATACCTACCATCTTTACCTGCGTCCCAAACTCGATTTGCTCGAAAAAGCAGGCGGATTGCATTGTTTTATCAACTGGGATCGTCCCATTCTAACCGATTCAGGGGGATACCAAGTGTATTCGCTTGCCGAAAACCGCAAAATCACCGAAGAAGGCGTAAAATTCAAATCGCATATCGATGGTTCTATGCATCTGTTTACCCCGGAAGGCGTGATGGATGTTCAGCGCAAAATCGGAGCAGATATTGTGATGGCATTTGATGAATGCACACCTTATCCTTGTCCATACGATTACGCCAAACGCAGCATGGAAATGACCCATCGCTGGCTGGAGCGGTGTATACGCAGATTCGACGAGACAGAACCTTTGTACGGGTATAGTCAAACTTTATTTCCAATCGTGCAGGGGAGTGTGTATGATGATTTACGCAAACGATCGGCCGAATTTGTGGCTTCCCAAAACCGCGAAGGAAATGCCATTGGCGGATTAAGCGTAGGAGAACCCGAAGAAGACATGTACCGACATACCGAATTGGTATGCGATATACTACCCAAAGGTAAACCGCGTTATCTCATGGGAGTGGGAACACCATGGAACATCCTCGAGGGAATAGCATTGGGAGTGGATATGTTCGATTGTGTGATGCCAACCCGAAATGCACGCAACGGAATGCTTTTTACAAGTGAAGGAATCATCAATATCCGCAACGAACGCTGGAAAGACGACTTGAGTCCGCTTGATCCAAATGGAACCGCATGGGTCGATCAGCATTATTCCAAAGCCTATTTGCGTCACCTCAATTACGCAGGCGAAATGCTTGCTGCACAAATTTCCACCATTCATAACCTTGCATTTTACCTTTGGCTGGTTGGTGAAGCACGAAAACAAATCATCGACGGAACATTTACCTCCTGGAAAAACCAAATGATTCCTAAACTGAAGACCCGACTCTGATGTTCCATAAAATTGACCGTTATATCATTCGGAAGTTTTTGGGGACTTTTTTCTTCATCATGGCCATGTTGATGTCCATTGCCATTGTGTTCGATTTTGCAGAAAAGTTCGATGATTTCTACAGTTTCGGAGCGCCCATCGGAGCATTGATTCTTGATTATTACGTCAATTTTGTTTTTTATTACTCCAATCTTTTCAGTTCGTTGTTGGTGTTTATTGCTGTGATTTATTTCGTTTCGAAAATGGCAAAAGACAATGAAATTGTTGCCATTCTAAGCAGCGGAATGAGCTACAACCGCATGTTGTTGCCGTTTTTTTTGGCAGCATCCGTTATTGTGGTTTCTTCGGTTTTATTAAATCATTTTGTGTTGCCATCGGCCAATAAAACACGACTCGAATTTGAAGAACGATATACGCATCATCCGCTCAAATTGCATAACATCCACAGAGAAGTGCAACCCGGAATCATTGTGTATTTCAGCAGCAACGAGAACGGCGTACACGAATCGCTTTCCATCGAAAAATGGGAAAAGGGAAGCTTGAAATCATCGCTCAATGCGCAGCGCGCGTATTATGATACGATTCGTAATGTGTGGACATTAAACTTTTATTTCAGCCGTACACTTGGTGAAGAAAAAGATTCCATAGCACGCGGAGATAATTTGGACACCATCCTTCCTTTCAAACCATCCGATTTCGGCTACAGGGTGGAGTTTGTCAGTTCCATGTCCTCTCCCGAATTGAAAAAATTTATCGAACAAGAACGCAACAACGGAAGCAATAGTGTAGTGTTTTCGGAAATCGAATTGTACCAACGTACAGCCTATCCCATCGCTGCTTATATTTTAACCTTAATCGGAGTGGCGGTTGCAGGAAGAAAATCAAGAGGTGGAATGGGGTTGAATCTCGCAGTGGGACTGGGATTTGCGGTGACGTATATATTCTCCATGAAAATGACAACCGTTGCAGCTACCAATGCCGGATTGAGTCCGATTTTAGCCGTGTGGATTCCCAATGGATTGTTTTTTCTGCTGACCATTCCGCTATACAAACGGGCGCAGAAATAATTTATTTGGAAATAAAAACCTCGAATTTTTTTTCGCTGTAATGCTTGATGATTTCGGAAGGATCCTTTTCGAAAATCCCGTAAACAGTGCTTCCGCTGCCTGTCATGGATGCATACAATGCACCTTGTTCGTAAAGCGATTCTTTAATTTTTTGAATTTCCGGAAAGAGAATAAACGCCGAAGTTTCAAAATCATTTTTCAATTCGGATTTCCAGGTTTCGATTGGATTCCGGACAATTTCCGAAGGCGATGCAAAACGATCTGAAGGTGTGATTCCGGCATAGGCTTCGCGCGTTCCGATGTGCAATCCCGGGTTGATGAGTAAAATAAAATAGTTGCTTAAATCAAGTGAAATGGGAACCATTCTTTCTCCTCTTCCGCTTACGTGGCAAACTTGATTTTTAATAAAAAACGGACAATCACTTCCCAATTGTGCTGCATAATGTTCAAGCTTTTCATCGCTAATTTCCAAAGTGAATAGCTTGTTCAATAAGCGCAACATATAGGCACCATCAGCACTTCCGCCTCCAAGTCCGGCACCCATGGGAATCAATTTATGCAAGTGCATTTGAATGCCCGGTAATTGAAAATCCTTCGCGAGCAAATCATAAGCCTTAAAGCATAAATTGTCTTTTTGATCACCCGGAATGTCAAGCCCGGAATAAGTTGCAGCAACATGCGATTGCCCCTCTTTTGGCAATACTTCCAAAATATCTTTCCATTGCACAGGATAAAAAACAGAATCAATATCGTGGTAACCGTCGTTTCGTTTGCGGAGTACGTTGAGTCCTAAATTTATTTTGGCATTGGGGTAAACGATCATGAAACAAAGTTAATCATCCAAAAATACCGATGCGGATTTTCACGAATTCCTTTTGTAGGAGACAGCAATCTTATGCCTTTTCGTCACAACAATTCCCTTTGTTTCGGTCAGAATTACAGGTTTTTCCTTTCGGAGCGGTTTTTGAATTGCAGGTGTGTCTCCTGTCCGGACTTTTGGGATGTGTTTGTAAAAGCCTGTAAATCAGTTGTTTTTAGCTTCAATTTCCTTTAGGCTATTCGGGTGATAAACCTTATTTTTGTAGCCTTTCATAAAACACAACACATGCTCGGATTACTCAAGAAAATCTTTGGTAACAAAAAAGAAAAAGACATCGCGGAGATCAAGCCCTATGTCGATAAAATCAATCAGGAATACCCGAAACTTAATGCGCTTAGTCACGATGAACTGCGTGCGAAGTCGGAAGCGCTGAAAAAGAAAATTGCAGATTTTATTCGTCCCGAAGAAGATAAAGTCGCTGAACTCCGTGCAAAAGCAGGCGCTGCAGAGGACATGGAAGAAAAGGACCGTCTTTTTGAAGAAGCGGAAAAGCTTACAAAAGTGATTGACGATAAGTTGGAAATTGTGCTGCTCGAAATTCTTCCGGAAGCATTTGCCATTGTAAAAGATACCGCTCGTCGTTTTAAGGAAAACCCACAGATTCGCGTAAAAGCAACCCAATTCGATCGCGACCTCTCGGTGAAAAACGAAGTGGTGAAAATTGAAGGAGATACTGCTATTTGGCATAACACATGGAAAGCGGCCGGAACGCCCATTACATGGGATATGGTGCATTACGATGTGCAGTTGATTGGTGGTGTGGCATTGCATCAGGGAAAAATTTCGGAGATGCAAACCGGTGAAGGAAAAACCCTTGTGGCTACTTTGCCTATTTTCCTGAATGCCCTTGCAGGTAAAGGTGTGCATGTGGTTACCGTTAACGATTACCTCGCCAAACGTGACTCCGAATGGAATGCGCCTATTTTTATGTTCCATGGTTTGAGTGTGGATTGCATCGACAAAACACAACCCAACAGCGAAGAACGTCGACTTGCCTACCGCTCCAATATTGTTTACGGAACCAACAACGAATTCGGTTTCGATTACCTGCGCGATAACATGGCCACTTCCATTGATGGATTGGTACAGCATAAATTGCATTTCGCGATTGTGGATGAGGTGGACTCCGTTTTGATTGACGATGCGCGTACGCCATTGATCATTTCCGGTCCAACACCTAAAGGCGACAAGCATGAGTTTTATGAGCTTAAGCCGAAAATTGAACGATTGGTTGCAGAGCAAAAAAAATACATCAACATCTGTATTGCCGACGCTAAAAAATACCTCGCCGGATTAGGTGAAGACGGAAAAGGAAATCTGGATAAAGAATCTTATGAAAAAGGTGGAATGGCTCTTTTACGTGCCTACCGCGGTTTACCTAAGAACAAAGCCTTGATCAAATTCTTGTCGGAATCTGGTGTTCGTGCAGTCCTTCAGCGTATCGAGAATTATCACTTGCAAGATCACGCCAAGGAGATGCCGAAAGCAGACAAAGAATTGTTCTTTGTGATTGATGAGAAAAACAATCAGATTGAATTGACTGAAAAAGGAATTGAATTGCTCAGTCACGGTGAAGATCCGAACTACTATATTCTTCCTGATGTTGGAACTGAAATTTCTCGAATTGAAAATTCATCCTACACTGCACAAGAAAAACTCGAACAGAAGGATGCGCTTACCCGCGATTACACAGTGAAAGCTGAACGTATCCATACCATGAACCAATTGCTTCGTGCCTACGCCATGTTTGAGCGTGATGTGGAGTATGTGATCATGGATGGAAAAGTGAAAATCGTAGATGAGCAGACCGGTCGTATCATGGAAGGCCGTCGTTATTCAGATGGATTGCACCAAGCCATTGAAGCAAAAGAAAACGTGAAGGTTGAAGCGGCTACACAAACCTATGCTACCATTACCCTGCAAAACTTTTTCCGTATGTACCACAAATTGGCAGGTATGACGGGAACAGCAGAAACAGAAGCAAAAGAACTTTGGGATATTTACAAACTTGATGTGGTGTGTATTCCAACCAACCGTGCCATTTCAAGAAAAGACCAAAACGATTTGGTTTATAAAACAGCGCGCGAAAAATACAATGCGGTTATTGATGAAGTTGCAAAACTGCGCGAAGCAGGAAGACCTATTCTTGTTGGTACAACCTCTGTAGAAATTTCGGAATTGCTTTCGCGTATGCTCAAAATGCGCAATATTCCGCATCAGGTACTCAATGCTAAAATGCACCAAAAAGAAGCAGAAGTTGTTGCTCTTGCCGGATTAGCAGGTACGGTGACCATTGCTACCAACATGGCAGGTCGTGGTACCGATATTAAACTCGGACCCGGAGTGAAAGAAGCGGGAGGTCTTGCCATTATTGGTACAGAACGTCATGAATCGCGTCGTGTTGACCGCCAGTTGCGTGGTCGTGCAGGTCGCCAGGGAGATCCAGGATCATCGCAATTCTTTGTTTCGCTCGAAGATAACCTCATGCGGTTGTTCGGTTCGGAGCGTATTGCGAAAATGATGGACCGTTTGGGAATGAAGGAAGGCGAAGTGATTCAGCATGGAATGATTACCAAATCCATTGAACGCGCGCAGAAAAAAGTAGAAGAAAACAACTTCGGAATTCGTAAACGTTTGCTTGAATACGATGACGTAATGAATCAACAACGTCAGACGATTTATTCCAAACGTAAGAACGCGCTCTTTGGAGATCGATTGGAAATTGATGTTAATAACATGTTCTACGATGTGGCCGGTTCATTGGTGGAAGAATTCCATGAGACCCGCGATTTCGAAGGTTTCCGATTTGAATGTATTCGTTTGTTGGGAATCGACAGTCCATTCCCGGAAGATGAATTTGTTTCCGGTGGAACTGATGAGGTAACCCAAAAATTGTATGAAGAAGCGATTGCAGCGTATCACCGTAAAGTGGAAAATGCAGTTGCCAAAGCCATGCCTGTGGTGCGCAATGTGTTCGAAAACCAAGGTGGACAATTCAAGAACATTGTCATTCCGTTTACCGACGGATTCAAAACTTTGCAGACTGTAGTAGATTTAAAACTAGCCTATGATACCAACGGAAAAGAGATTCTCCGTACCGTTGAAAAATCGTTGATGTTAGCTGTAATCGATAACGAATGGAAAGAACATCTCCGTGAAATGGACGACTTGAAACAAAGCGTACAGCAAGCGGTTTATGAGCAAAAAGATCCATTGGTGATTTATAAGTTAGAGTCTTATGACCTCTTTAAAAAGATGCTTGATCGCTTCAACAAAGAGGTAATTTCATTCCTCATAAAAGCACAAGTGCCAATTGGTAATCCGGAGCAGGTAAAAGAAGCGCCGGTACAACGTCAGGAAGCGCCTAAAAACGTTCAAACCACACGTACCGAAGTTCCTCAGTATGCCAATCAAACAACTACAAATACACAGGAAA